>JAEWZB010000043.1 GCA_023395515.1 Bacillota bacterium | reverse complement strand
TCCTTACATCGACCTTGCGTTTGATATATTCACAAGGGACTGAATATAGCATTCTGTCGACAGATATATGATAATTGAACTGAACAGTGGCTTTTTTCAAGCCGCCAGTTCATAGGGGGTAGCAGGTAAAGGTGCCAAAAGTGGCTGTTC
This sequence comes from Bacillota bacterium, assembly GCA_023395515.1. GTDB lineage: Bacteria > Bacillota > Syntrophomonadia > Syntrophomonadales > Syntrophomonadaceae > JAAYRQ01. Next base: position 5,719 of record JAEWZB010000043.1, on the reverse strand, counting down.
TTCCGCAAAAAACAAACTGATCCGGCTGCCCTCTTTCTTTTGAAATAACCGGGCATTAAAGGCTTCCAGCTTTTCTCGTATGGCCTTGTTTAATTCATACAGTGAAAAGAACTGTTCCTTGCGGAGAGCTGCGGTGATCCAGGTGGATATGTTTCCGACAGATCCCTCCACATTGGGCTTATCCTTGGGCTTTCTGACTCTGGCAGGAATGATGGCTGTGCCATAATGTTCTGCCATTTCATAATAGGTGGTGTTGACCTGCTGGTTGTACCAGCCGCCATTACGGATTACTGCGGTCTTACAGTTGTCCGAAACCAGAATCTTGGCAACGCCGCCAAAGTAGTTGTACATATGGATGTGGGCAGTGATCCATGCCTGTTGTTTTTCGTTGATAAAGGCTTCGACATAGGCATACTGGCTGTAAGTCATGACACCTACGAATATACTTGCTTCAGTGATTTCGCCGGTATCCGGGTCTATGATTTGTGCAGGATCACCTGCCCAATCGACCTCGACCTGTTCGCCTGGTTTGCGGGCTATGTGCATGGTAGCACGACGTTTCTGCTTATCCTGCTGGATGTAATAGCAAAATTGAGAATACATAAGGGGCTGCTCGTTATTCAGGCGGCAATCTTCTATGTATTCGGTCCACAAAAGCTTCTTGCTGACGCCATTTTTTAGCAGCTCTTTGCGGATGTAAGCAAAGTCAGGCATTCTCTTAACTGTGCTTACGTTGGTTTTAGGGAACAGGATTTGTTCCAGTACAGCATCAGTCTGATTGTCATCGAGTGGCCATAAAATATTAAGTTCTTTTGCCCTGTTGATGACCCGATTGACTGTTTTCTTAGAGACATTGCTGCTGTAGGCAATGTTCTGCTGGCTGAATCCCAGACTATGAAGTCTAAGGATTTCCCGATACTTGGTCATTTTGTGATGACCTCCTTCAAATGTATTTACACCCACAGGTGCATTGATACATTATATCGGAGGAGGCTTCTCAAACGGTTTCTGCTTCCGGTACAGTGGTTTCCACTAAAACGGAATGGCGGTTTCCAATCACCGGACAGGTGGTGTAATTTGCTCCGGAATACTCATTTATATGTGGAAACCAATTTGAGTGCCAACGGCATCAGGAACCAAATAATCAAAATGCTACAAAAGTTTAGGATAAAGCTCTCTGAATATAAGGTGTTTTTACGGGCTGATTACAGTGAGATGCATTGAATTTCTGTGGTAAAAATTCTATAAGAAAAATGGTAAAGCGAAATAGAATTTATAACATCATAGTGGAGGGATTTTAGAAACACATCAAGATCTCATTCTGGCCTAATATCAAGTTAAGAAAGAACATCCAGCCAAAATATGGCTCTGCAAAAATTTACTATCAATGAAATCTTGGATAAATAATCTTTTTCAGCAGTGGAATCCTTATTGTTTTCATTATTTCTATTGACAATGATTGTTCAATAAATGGGTTTGATGTAGCTGAAAGAAAACTATCTTTTATTATTATCTGCCTCCTACCCATAATTTTCATGTCAGATTAAGTCACATTTCGTATACCAGCTTCATATAGTATAAAACGCTTAATTTGTATGGAGGTGGTAGCTTGACCATCCTGGGATGGGTATTAGCCATTACTGCAATAATTAAGGGCAGTTTATTACTTTTTGGCTATCTTAATAACCAGGTCTTTCCCCAGCCCTTAGAGGAAAAGGAGGAACGAGAATACCTAAATAAACTTAAGTCGGGGAGTGAGGAAGCCAGAAATAAACTAATCGAACATAATTTAAGACTCGTTGCTCATGTGGTGAGAAAATATGAAAGCAGCGGGGAAGACATGGAAGACCTAATATCTATTGGTACTATTGGACTTATTAAAGCTATAAAAACTTTTAAGGATGATAAAGGGGTTAGATTAGCTACTTATGCCGCCCGGTGTATTGAAAATGAAGTTTTAATGCATTTAAGAAATATTAAAAAGGTTAAGCAAGAGATCTCAATTTATGACCCCATTGGATACGATAAGGAAGGTAATGAAATCTCCTTAATAGATATACTGACTACTGACAATGAAATTATTGAAGTAGTGGAAGCTAAACTGCAAGAGGAAAAAATCCGGGGCAATATGGGGGTATTAACCCGCCGGGAACGCCAAGTTATTGAAATGCGGTATGGGCTTTTTAGCGGTCTTAAAGAAACCCAAAGGGAAATAGCGAAGAAATTAGGTATTTCCAGGTCATATGTATCTAGAATAGAGAAAAGGGCTTTAAAGAAGTTAATCAAGGAGATAAGTGTTGAAGGGATTAATTAAATTTAGAGCACCACGTTAATAAAATAACCGTGGTGCTCCTATTGTTTAGGCCGTTTCTATAAAGCGGATAGCTTAACTTTCCACAACTATTTCCCGAATTACGACAAGATATCCAACAAAAATAAAAAATGGGAAGCCTATTCGTTAAGTCAATTTCGATTTACCACATGAGATTTCTATGGAATAAGGCGCCTGGCGATTAGTGGATTTGTTATGCTGGACATGCTAGATTACCTAAATGAGTATGTTATAGGGTATAGAAATAATGAAAATTATGTCGTAAAATAATTCCGGGTTATCCGTAATCTAATTACGAGATTTATTGACTGGGATTTTTACCACGGCTATAATAATAGTGAAAGAAGGTGGATACCATATTAAAGCTGTTTGAGGTCACGGGTTTTAAAAACTTTGAAAATACGATCCGATTTGATTTTTCCGATGTCCGTGATTATAAGTTCAATAGTTTCTGTATTACTAACGGACTGCTAGGTAAGATCATCGTCTACGGCAAAAACTCTGTCGGCAAGTCTAATCTTGGGTTGGCGCTTTTTGATGTTGTTTCCCACCTGACAACTAATAATGTTACGCCGGGGCTGTACGATTACTATCTGAATGTCAACAACAAAGCCGGATATGCGGAATTTCATTACGTATTCGCATTTGATAGTAGCGAGGTGGATTACCGCTATCGCAAAAACGACAAACAGACACTTGTTTACGAATCTGTTTCCATCAATGGTAAATGTCTTTTCACTTATGATTATGAGGACAAACGTGGCAACTTGTCCGGTCTTGAGGCGTTGACCACGACCCTGAATCTCGCTTTCCGCGGAAGCGACTCCATCCTGAAATATGCTATTGCCAATTCCGCGCTTTCGAATGAGCATCCGCTTTATCGGATGCAACGTTTTGTATCTCGTATGTTGTGGTTTCGTAGCTTAGATGAGAATCGATATATTGGCTACAAGGCAAATAGTAAGGATTATTACGATTTTATCTTTAACGGGGACATGCTCAAAGAGTTTGAGTTTTTTCTGCATAAGGCGGGAATCAAAGAAAATCTGGTTGCGAAAAAGGATGCCGACGGAACTAAGGGCCTGTATTTTGATACAAAAACCCCCCTGCCGTTTTTCAAAGTAGCATCCAGCGGAACGAAGGCACTATACACGTTTTTCTATTGGTACAAAACCGCAACAGATGTGTCGCTGATGTTCATAGATGAGTTTGATGCATTCTATCACTATGAACTGGCAGAAACGCTTGTTGAGCTTTTGGAGCGTATGTCTACTTTCCAAACCATACTCACTTCTCATAATACGAATCTGCTTTCTAATCGTATTATGCGTCCAGACTGCTACTTCATCCTAACCAGTGAGACCCTAACCTCATTTGCCAATGCCACGGATCGAGAACTTCGGGAGGGGCATAATCTGGAGAAACTCTATATGAGCGGTGAATTCAATGGCTGAGGAAAAACGGAAGATTCTTGTGCTGGTAGAGGGCGAAAAAATAGATGTCGCGTTGATGGAGCGATTATTGTCTGTTTACCAGATTGATGTCAAATATGAGATTGTTCCTTACCGCACGAATATCTATACACTCTATCATGAGATGTTTGAGGACAACGATCCTAATGAAATGGATTTGCTCCAACTGCTGAAATCAAGGGAACTTAATTCGGAAAAGAAGGTGTTGTTTGAATATTCCTATTCCGATATTCTTTTGGTTTTTGATCTGGATCCGCACGACTCTAGCTTTACTGCGGAAAAGATCAGTAGCATGGCAAAGTATTTTGTGGAGTCGTCCAATATGGGTAAGCTGTACATTAATTATCCTATGGTAGAAGCGTTCTATCACATGGCATCCATACCAGATCCAGACTTTGATACTTACTATGCTACCCTTGACGAATTACTCGCCAGAAAGTATAAGGCTCGGGTAAATCGGGTAAATAGAAACAATGACTATCGCAAGTTTGCCACTACCAGAGAAGAGTGTAATGCTGTCATTGGGCAGAACATGAATAAGGCGTGGCGGCTTGTAGGTGGTGATTCAGGTATTAATCTGCTCCCTGCACAAATCGAAATGCTCTCAACCCAGCTAAATTTTATCCAAAATGACAGGCGGGTTGCCGTACTCAGCACCTGCGCTTTTTTCATTCCAGAGTACAATCCAAAATTGATATTATAACACATCTTAAAGCGATAGTTGATGGCATTATGAAATCTTGCGAAATAAGCTGTAAAGAAATTGTCCTTATCTTGCTAGAAGAATTGTATCCCGCATAGAAAAAAGGGCGCTTAAAAATTAGTTAAGGAAATAAGTGCAGTGAATTAGATAAAAAGCAGAATATCCGAATAGTAATGGTGAAATATCATATTTCCCGTATTCTGATAAGGTATAAAATAAGCCACTCTAAATATATCACGTGATATATTTAGAGTGGCTTATTTTATATGCAAGCAGTTAAGCCGTTTCTATAAAGCGGATAGCCTCAGAGGGACAACTTTCCTCACAAAGTCCACAGGAGGTGCATAAATCTTCATTAATGATGTAAATTCCTATAGGGCTTATAGCTTCGAATAGGCACACATCGGCACACAAGCCGCAAGATGTACATAGTTCAGGAATTATTTTATACATAAGTCAAGCTCCTTATAATAAAAGTGAGGCAATAATATTTTTTTGAATATGATTAGTTCCTTCAATAGTTGATAATATTCTGGCATCCCGGGAAAGCTGCTCGAGAAAAGAACCTTTTTCATAAGCCCGGGCGGCTAAGATGTCGGAGGCCTTCAAGGTTACTTCTTGGGCAATTCTGCTGGCGGAATACTTAGCCATAGCCGAAGCTACGGTGTAATCCTCGCCTTGGTCAATTAACCAGCAAGCTTGCCAAGTCATTAAACGCGCCATTTGTATTTTAGTAGCCATATCGACCAGTTCATGAGCTACAGTCTGATGTCTTTTAATCGGGCGGCCAAACTGAACCCGTTCATTAGCGTAATCCCGTGCTATCTCATAGGCTGCCCGGGCAATGCCGATGGAGGTAGCCCCTACCAGAACCCGTCCGATGTCAAAAGTTTGGGAAAGTAACAAGTAACCGCTATATAGCTCATCCTCTTTAATTACAGCATCATTATCTAAATAAGCATCTTCAAAAGCTAATTCAGCTAATTGTGAGTAATCTAAGGCGGCCATTTCACGATGTCTTTTTATTTTTACTCCGGGAGTTTCCCGGGAAATAATAAAACATCTTAAAGAGGACTTTTTTTTGTGCAGGTCGGTATTGGCAAATAATGATATGAAACTGGCTTGAGGGGCATTGAGAACGTAATCTTTACTGCCGTTAACTATAAAACCTTCCGCAGATTTTCTTACACAGGTTTGCATAGCATCAATATC
>JAEWZB010000117.1 GCA_023395515.1 Bacillota bacterium | reverse complement strand
CTATAGGATTATGGTTTAGCCCGGTATTTCCACCTCCATCGATGAAGGTCCACGAGCTCCCGTTGCCATCATATTTTTTTGCCCTTAATTGGTTGTCGAAAAAATCATTCAATTCTTCAATCCAGGTTATATATAGTTCATCGTTATAGACTGCTAGACTCGGGCTGGTTCCATGTTTCAATGGGTCATAATTAAGTCCAAATGAGTAATCTGGAACACCAACTAGGTCATCAATAAAAGTCCAAGTATTATCAGCAGTACATTCTTTAACCGCTATTTCCTGAATATATATTTCCTGGGCAGCGTCATAAATATTCTCCGACCAGGCTGCATAAAGTTTTCCATTGCATACGGCAAGGCTAGGACTTTCTGTATTTGTGAGATAAGAATGGTTAAGGGCATAAACGTCGTATGAAGTTCCCTTACTTTCTTTATGCTCTACAGGCATGGGGTGCCAACTGCTTCCATCATACCATTTTACTTTTATTTGATATTTTTTAATCGTAACCGGGTAGCCGTCGCTTTCAGCCCTGGAATCATATTCTGTCCAGACAGCATACAGTTTATTATTATAAACGGCTAATACCGGGTTGTTAGCATCTTCTGTAGCAACAGTATTATAATTCAGACTGCCGCCGTCAACAAAAGTCCAAACTCCACCGGAGTATTTTTTTACCCTCACCTGGCCTTTATCTGGTGCTGAAGGAGCGGCCTCACACCAACTCACATAGAGGTCACCGTTATATATTGTTGAAGACAGGACAGTGGGAAAGCTATACTGGTCATGATTAACTAAATTACTATGTCCAATACCCGTTTCAGTACCTCCGTCAAGGGATCGCCACTCCCCGTCATCGGCACCGGCAAAGGGTATTCCAGCACATAAGGTAAAAATGAGGATGATGGTTAGGCTCAATAATTTCAAAACATTAATTATTTTGGAGCTCACGTTCATATACTACAACCTCCATCTCAAAACCTGTTTAATCATCCATATATGCAAACAGATCCGAATTATGGATGATCCAACAGGTTTTAACAATAATTTACCCAAGACGGATATACCATCTTCTACGAGAAATTGACTATTTTAAGATATTGATGCGAACTAACTAGTCCGGTTAACATTTATGGTATAGGCAGAAATAGAGCTGCCGTCCGATGGGCTTACCGTGATTGCTATCTGGTTAGTGCCAATACTTAGATCAATTGGATTCGAGGAGCTGCCACTGCTGACAATTTGGCCATTTACTTTAATGGTGTTCCCTGGGCTGCTTGGGGTTACGGTCACAGTGGGATAGTTGGCATTAGCAGCATAGGTCATGGTCTTTGGTGCAAACGCAGGATTTAATATTATTGCCTGACCTCGTGGATTTTTCATGGTTAACCCGCTTAAATAAACTGCTGAAGAAACTTTTGTCACTATTACCGTATACTTCTCCTGCACCGGACCATTGGTCACCACAATACCAATGTCGGTTGTGGCAGAAGGCAGGTCAATTGGTGGGGAAGGATGACCGGACTGGACCAGATTATTATTAACCATGATCGCAGCACCGGATGCAGCTGCGGTGGGGGTGACGCTAACGGATGGGATGTCTTTTCCTACCTCAACATTATACATAAAGGTCTTTTGGTTAAAGACCGGGGTCAGGGTGCCGGAGCTTATGGTAAGGCTCTTCAGGTAAGGATTGTATTGACTTTCATAGACTTCCAGCTCTGCCAGAGAAGCCACCAGCGGATTAATGGTCAGGCCTTGTCCGTTAGCAACAGCTATCTGTATCCAGCGCACCGGATGGGGATTGAAACGCAGTTCGTTGGAGCTGGCGGTATTGTTGTTTACTTCTGCCAGGGTAGTCCAGTTAAGATGGTCGGTGCTGCCTTTAAGGATATAGGATTTTATATTGTATTGATTTGACCAGCCGATTAGTCCCATATGTTTTACTAATGAAAAATCAACCCAATAATATTCTCCCAGATCAACGGTCAATGTGCCCGGTAGTTGTGCACAAACCCATCGCCGGACAGGTTCCAATCGGCCATCTACCGCCCGACTGGGGGTAAAGGGAGATACACAGGAGCTGGCCGCAGCGTTTTTGTTTAAAGCCAGATTCGTACTCATATATTCAAGCCGTCCTTTCTATAACTCAATTTATACCGTTCATTTATCAAGGCTGAGGGTAATCGCCCTCCTGTACGCAGATACAATAGTTCGTCCAGGGTATTGGTTCTGTACCTTGCAGATTCGGCAGACCAAAAGTATCGACTCCATCGCCCCCATAGCGGGTGCCGAGCAAGGTATACAGTTCAGGATACTGCCTGATTGAAATCAGGGTTCCATTACAGCGCAGCCAATACATCGGGGCAAAATCATAAGGAAATAATTCTATTTGACCAATAAAACATCCCATTTTTTATTCCTCCTGCTTTTAAGGTCTAATTGGAAATAAACCCGTAGTTGCAATATAGTATTGACAGTAGCCTCCTGCATCCGGTTCTGCACCGCGCAGGTCGGGCAAGGCAAAGGTGGTTCTGCCGTCACCGCCAAAGTGATTGCTGATTAAGGAAAACAGGGCTGTGTTTTCCTTAATGTTCATTGTTTGTCCGGCACACAATGCCCAGCCGGTTGGATCATAACCATATGGAAAAGCCTTTATCATACCTAAAAATATATCCATTAGATGCTCCTTTCTGTTTTTTACCGTCAGTCGGGTTTATTGTCGGGAAGGCCAGATTCCCCCCATACTAATATAGTACTGATTATAAGGGCCGATTGCGGCTGAGCGCAGATCCGGCACCGCAAAATTGGTGCTGCCGTTACCGCCGAACTTGGTGCCAATTAGCGCGTAAAGGGCTTGATGAGTAGCTATATCCAACAAAGAACCGTTACATAATACCCAACCGTTCGGGGCAAAATTATACGGAAAAAGTTGAATGGTTCCTAAAAAGTATTCCATCATTAATCAAACTCCTTCTAATTAATATAAAATAATTTTATCAATATTTACATAAAATGGTATAGTACTATTTTCCTCTTTTTTTGCCTATGTTTAGTAATTGATATAAAAAATGTAATATAATATGTTGAATGCATATTCAGGTGGGGCCAAGCGCCTATTTCCGGAAAACGGAAGCCGCTGCTTCGGGAATGTTTCGGTTGCAGAAACCTAGGAATGCAGGCAATTATGCAATATAAAAAGACTTTTTCCCGTTGTTTAAAACATAAAAAACACCTTACCGATAGTTGGTTTTATCGGTAAGGTGTTATCAACCAAGAACCATCTCCTGTTTCTTGCTAACTATATATGCTGGGAAGGCACAGCTAAGAATGAAAATATTCTTTTAATATATGAACATCTACATTAATTCGGCCAGCTCATCTAATTTATGAGATATTGCCAACAGTTCTTCAATACTGGCGGATATTTCTTGGCTGGCAGCCGCCTGTTCTTCCGATGCTTGCAGAGTTAAAATAGAATTGTTACGGGCTGTTTCAATTTTTTCGTTAATTATACGGGTTAAACCGCGTATTTGTTCAGCGGTCTGCTTGGAAGACTCGGACAATTTGCGAATCTCTTCAGCAACTACTCCAAAACCTCTGCCGGCATCCCCAGCCCGGGCAGCTTCAATAGCGGCATTTAACCCCAGCATTTTAGTCTGATCTGCAATATTTTTTATAGCATCTAAAATCTGCACTATTTCGGCCGAAGTATTACCAATTTCTTGGATGTCAGCATTAAGCTGCCGTTCACTCTCATTGATACTGCTGGCACTGGCAGCAGTTTGTTCTACTGCGGAAGAGATTTCAGTAAGTCCGGTCATAAATGTACTAGAGATATTTACTACTTTCTCAACCGTATCCCGTGTGATTACGATTCCAAAGGTTCCAATTGCTTCACCGCTATCATCGTCAAAAATGGGTATAGTTGCTACTCTAAGCGGTACCCCGTAAGTTTCCGCGCCTAATTCAACAGCTATCGACTGACCGCTTTGCATTATGTAGTCTGCCGGTCCTCCCTTGGCAAATTTTACGCCTGGTTTTACAAAACTAACTTTATCGGCAGGGTCGATTTTCATAATAAACTGTTCGTGATCAGTGGCATAAAAACCTACGGTCCGGTCGGTGAACATGGCTGATATTATCGGTGCAAATTTAAGCATCCCCATATATAGCTTGCTATTTAGTTTTACACCAATTTCGTTAATCGGTAACACATCATTAATAGTCGGCTTACTCATCCAATCCCATCTCCTTGTTAATAATTTGCTTTTATTAACTTGTGATATCTTAATATTTGCACTTATTCGGCAAAGAAGGACCAATTTCCTTTAGACATGTCGAAAGAGTAAAACATAAAAACAGGGAAGGGTTAGACGGTTCTTTGCTGCCGATTTTTCTCTCATAACTAGGTGACATATTTTATTTTCACTTTTTCCTGCTGTTCTTGGCATAAAAAAAAACACCTTACCGCTAGTTTGTTTTTGCAGCAAGGTGTTGTTAACCGTCTCCTGTTCTACTAATTATTATTCAATATCAAAGATAAGAGTTCAGCTCTAGTTTGGGGGCGGGTTTGGAAAAGACCCCGTAAGGCTGAAGTTACCGTTACGGAACCAGGCTTATGGATACCCCGCATGGTCATGCACATATGCTCGGCTTGAATTATTACGCCTACTGCCGAGGGTTTAAGGGTAGTATAAATACAATCGGCAATTTGTGAGGTTAAGCGTTCCTGTAATTGGGGCCGGCGGGCATAAGCGTCAGTTACCCGGGCTAGCTTACTTAAGCCGATAACTTTTCCTCCCTGGGGAATATAGGCTACATGGGCTTTACCGTAAAAAGGAAGCAGATGATGTTCACACATAGAGTAAAGTGGTATATCTTTTACCAATACTAATTCATCGTGATATTCGGAAAAGGATACTTCGAGAAATTCTTTAGGCTCTATTTCTAACCCGGCAAATATTTCCTGATACATATTAGCTACCCGTTTGGGAGTGTCTAAAAGCCCTTCCCGGGTGGGATCTTCTCCGATAGCCTCTAAAATCATGTGTACAGCTTGTTCGATCTTAGGTTTGTCTATGTTTTTTTTCATCATAGGTTTATCCTCCACATTTGGTTAAATTACATAATACTATATAATAATTATAAATAGTCTAATCTTTTTAATAAGATTAACTAAACCCTATTCTATTATGTAGCATCTTACGGTACCTATTGCGGTAATCTATCTCCCTTTTGCTCAGTTCTTTTTCTATTTTTAGGAGATCTACATTTAAAGGCTCCAGGGTTATTAAAGATTCACCTAATAAGGTTAAGGTATCCAAGTTTAAAATATTGTCGGCCCAGCTAGAGGGAATATTATGATAACCATGCAGGGCTCCGCACATAGCACCTACCATAGCAGCAATAGTATCACTGTCTCCTCCGCCATTTACACCAGTTAATACTGCCTCCTGCCAGTCAGAATAATAATTAATAAAAAGAAACAGGCTAAACAAAACTGAACCCAAGGCAAAAGGTGAATGGTGGAGACAGTTGGTGTTACCGCTAGTTATTTTAGCCCATTCATCCAAGCTTTCCAGTGCTGCCGGATAACTATTCCCCTTTAATTCTTCTAAAAAGTTTAAGGAACTGGAAACTTGATGTTTAGTTTCCGGGGTAAATTCTATGGTAGGATAATCGGTAGATATTAACTTTTCCAGTTCAGTAATAAAATCTTTTAAATCTCTTAATAAATAAACAGGATTGAAATTACTGGCTGATTTATTCATCACATAAGCAGTGGTGAAAGAAATAAGTCCGGCCGCCGCAATTCCCCGTATATCCCTATGGGTGAGCAAGCTTATATCAATGGTAGCCTGTAATAGTTTATCAATATTATCTCTATAAAATATACCTAAAGGGGCGATGCGCATAGCAGCTCCATTACCCGCACTGGTAGACCCGCAAGTATCTAATTTTTTATACATCATCATATTGCTGACCGATTCTAAAAAACCGGGGCCGGCATGACGAAATATGCCAAAATCACCATAACCGGTTAACCTGGCTCCCTTAACAAAAAGCTTGGCTACCTGGGGAGGGTTTAGGCCTTTATCAGCAATTAATGAATAAGCTATAAGGATAGCTTGTTGGGTGTCATCAGTATATAGGCCGGGCAGACTCATATAGTTGATATAATTTTGTAAACGGTTAAGAGTAAGTTCATCATTAGCTTCGGCTATAAGAAGCTCAAGAGGCAAAGGCATTTGCATAGTTTTAATATCAATTAAATGTTGTTTAAACTCCATCGGGATATATTCTACTAAAGCACCTAATGCATCACCACAAGCCATCCCTACCATTACTCCTTTTGACTTATCAACTAGGTGCATATACTCATCTCCTTTAATTAAAAATAAAATACTTATTCTAGATAAAACTATCTATCTCTTCTATATTAGTTATTTATCTTATTAATGGAAAGGATAAATAACGGAAATGTAGAAGAATATAAAGAAAAGCTAATGACAAAGACTGTATGTAGGAGTGGAATTATTGAGACTGGCTAAATATTTAGCTGATGCAGGGATTGCCTCAAGAAGGAAGGCGGAAGAGCTAATTAGTGCAGGCAGGGTAAAGGTAAACGGGCTTATAGTTAAAGAGCTAGGCTGCAAGGTAGACCCTAGGAATGACGTAGTAGAATTTAACGGACAAAAAGTTACCAGTGAAAGCAAAGTCTATGTACTGCTTAATAAACCGGCCGGATATATAAGTAGTGTTAGTGATCCTCAAGGCAGGCCAACTGTAACCAATCTATTAAAAAATCTTACGGAACGGGTTTATCCGGTAGGAAGATTGGACTTTGATACAGAAGGCTTACTAATACTTACTAATGATGGCGAATTTACTAATCTTATGATTCACCCTAAATATGAAATCGATAAAACCTATGAAGCTTGGGTAAAAGGTGTGGTAAATGAACCGGCTTTAGAAAAGCTAAGAAAAGGAATTTTGCTGGAAGATGGTTTTACCGAGCCTGCCATAGTCGATATTATTCAAAGAGAACCGGAAAAAACTTTACTCTCCATTAAAATTCATGAGGGACGCAAAAGACAGATAAAACGGATGTGTGCCGCCATAAAGCATCCGGTTATTAATTTGAAAAGAACTCAATTTGGTTTTTTAAAAATGCAAGGCTTAAGATTGGGACAATATCGCTTCTTAACTCCTCAAGAAGTGAAAGGTTTAGTAAAGTTGGCTAAAGAAAGGGCTAAAAAAGCTAATCCTGCTTGTGGTCGGAAAAGAGATGATAACTAATAAAGTAGTAAGGCGGAAAAGCCGATATTATTTATAGGGCTTGCCCTAGGATTTTAACAGGTAAATATAAAAGATAAGCTATCACACCCCATACCATACATCAAAACAGTATACTTGAATGGAGGCAAAAAGGTGAATAAGCTTAAAATGCGAGTTCGTTTTGATTTCGTAGGTAAAGGAAAGCAAGGCAAACTTTTTGGTGGTAAGAATAGTGAACAATTTGCCGAAGAAATAAGGCAACATAAAGTATCACTGATTAGAAATGTACCTATCCAAGGCATTTATATAGAGGATATAGATATGAGCCAGGAAATATATATGGTACAAGACGATATTACCGGTAAAAAAATTGCTTATGCTCCGGTATCAATAATATTTTACGCCGATTCCATGGAGGATGCGGCTAAGTTCACCATGAAAGAAGAATTTCGTAAAGTTGAAGTTATAGAACCCGAGGAAATAAATTTGTCCAAGTTTGAAGTAGAACGGCTTTTATTAAAAGTTAGTGAAGAATTAGTAAGTTACAAAGATTATTTAGAAAGAAAGCTTGATAGTTGGAAATAGGCTTTAGGAGGGTTTATGATGGGGAGGCTTCCACTAGAAAAAATAGTTGCCGCGGTTGATGATTTACCAGCTTTACCACATGTAGTGGTTCAAGTTATGAAATTAACTGAAGATCCCAACTCAACCGCTCAAGATATAAATAATGTATTAAGTCAGGATCAAGCTATGACGGCCCGGGTATTAAAGCTGGCTAATTCGGCATTTTATGGTTTCCCGCGCCGGATTGGAACCGTAACTGATGCCACAGTATTATTAGGCTTTAAAACTATTAAGAGTATTGTCATGGCTGCTTCAGTGAGTGATATTCTCGCTGGTAAAATGGAGGGTTATGCTTTAGAGCATGGTGAATTATGGCGGCATTCCCAGTGTGCGGCTATGGCGGCCCGGCATATCGCGAGAAAAGTTAAGTTTATGCAGCTTGACTTGGCTTATACCGGTGCTTTATTACATGATATTGGTAAAGTAATCTTAAATAATGCTATGAAAGATTCCTATCATGATGTAGTTGATCTGGTTATGGAAAGAAACATTCCTTTTTTAGATGCGGAGCTTGAAATATTGGGCTATAGTCATGCTGATGTCGGTGCTAAAGTAGCAGAGAAATGGAATCTACCTAGTGATTTGGTGGAAGCGATTGCTTTTCACCATGAGCCGGTAGGGGCTACTGCGAATAAAAAGTTGACGGCCATAGTCCATTTAGCTGATGCACTTTGCATAATGATGGGTATCGGAATAGGTGTGGATGGCTTACTATATCCAATATCCCAAGAAACTATGGATATGTTTGGGCTGGATGAATTGGCTATTGAAGGCATAGTTGCGGAATTAATAGACGTATTTGCCGATCAGCAAAGTTTTTAAATTTAAAATCCTTAATTAGATGAATTTAACCCTCCTAATTTGAGGAGGGTTTTTTTGTGTTTTAAGCATATCATACCGGCTTGCTGGAGTGAATTTATATAAACCATGGATAAATAAGCTGTCCCGGGCATAATATAGAGGAAAACAGTGCCTTAAGGGGATGGTTATGTAAATGAAGAAATTTGCTGATTTAGTAGAGAAATATCTGATTAGGTCTATTGTGCTGAGTTTAGTCTTATTAGTCCTGGTTCAAGGTATAATGACTAAAGATCCCTTACGGCTTTATTTAAGTTGGGGGGAGAGATTAGAAGGACAAATTATAGAGTATCCGGTTAACACTGTAGACCCGGAAAAAGAGGAGACAAACCCAGCCGTGGAATCACCCTATGCCTTAATGACTATAACGGTAGACAAGTATTCCTCCCTGCCTAAAGCTAAAATTATGGTTAATGGCCAAGAAAAAATGGATTTTTCTCAAAATGAAATACAACTGAAAATAATGGCGGGAGATGTAGTAGAGATAGATTCTACCTCATACAATTTCCCGGTAGAATATAACATAACTAAAATATCAGATAACTTGTCTTTTCCTGAACGTGGTACTGCCTATACAGCTAATGGTACTATAGTAATGATAGGTAAAATTATAGTAAAATAAGCTTAAAAGATAGTTAAGTATAAGAATGTAGGGTGGTATTATTGAATAATGGCAGTAAATTAGTAGCTAGTTCAGCTATTAGAATGGCATTAACCTCCTCCAGGCCGGAAGAAGCTGAACTTAAAAAGGAACTATATGAAACTTATGGACTTAGAGCAGTAGCAGTTGATTATGGCGGAGAATTTATAACTTCGGTAGGCAAAATAGTAGAACGCGCTGTAGTAGCCGCTAAAAGGGAAGGAGTAATCAAAGACACCCATGCTGAAGAAGGGGCAGTGGCAGGAGCTGCCCGTGAAGCTATAGCCCAAATAATGCCGAAGGCTTTAGGGTTAAATGTGGGTGGTAAAATAGGTATATCCCGCCAAAAAGATCATGTCAGTGTAGCCATATTTTTAGGTATCGGCTTACTGCATTTAGACGAAGTAGCAATAGGGTTAGGCCACCGGGCTGTTTCATAAATTAAAAGGAGAACTAAGTTATGTTGATGAGAGGTATCAGAGGTGCAACTACTATTACCGAGGATAGCCAGATAGAAGTCCTGGCCGCGACGGAAGAACTTTTGCAAAAAATCCAGGAATATAACGGCTTTAAGCCGGAAGATATTGCCAGCATCCTTTTTACTGTTACTAAAGATATTACGGCCGCTTTCCCGGCTAAAGCCGCTAGAAATATGGGCTGGAACCAAGTCCCCTTATTATGTTTCCAAGAAATCGAAGTTCAGGGGGCCTTGCCTAAATGTATTCGGGTATTAATCCATATAAACACTAATAAAGGGCAAGATGAGATAAAACATGTCTACTTAAGGGAAGCCGTCATGTTACGTACCGATTTAGCCGATTAATTATTCGCCCATAACTTTAATTATTACCCGCTTGCGTCTGCGCCCGTCAAATTCGGCGTAGAATATTTCCTGCCAAGGGCCTAAATCTAAATTACCCGCGGTTACGGGGACTATAATCTGGTGATGAACGAGGATGCTTTTTAAATGAGCATCTCCGTTATCTTCTCCGGTTCTATGATGCTTGTAATCCGGCCCGAAAGGAGCTATATTTTCCAACATATTATCTATATCTTCTAAAATACCGCTCTCAAAATCATTAACAAACACCCCGGCACTAATATGCATAGCACTGATTAATATCATACCTTCCTTTATACCGCTTTTCTCACAAGCATTTCTGATCTTATCCGTAATCCTAATATACTCCCGCCTTTTTTCCGTATTAAACCATAAATATTCCGTATAAAATTTCACGGCCTCCATCCTTTCCTGGTTATTGAAGGGGCGCGTTGAATGTATAAATATTTCGTCGCCAGCCTTCGCATAGGGAAACACCAACTGCTTGGCTCAATAAGAAAGGGGTACACTCCTATTCACATCCTTAATGGTGAACGATAGTGAACATCAGAAGTGCCTGTAGGTACATCCATGTTCAGAGTCGTTCTCACCACCTTAATAGTGAGCGACAGCGAATATCAGGAGTGCCGCTTTGCGGCCCCCGTCCGTGGGGTTCGCCCCCTTTCTTATTTCGCCTTCGCAGGGTGTATCCTCTATGCTACGGCAAACGGCTCCTACATATTTATACATTCAACTAATGCGTACTAATATAAACACCATTTAATTAAACCTGTAATTAATGCTAATTATACCCAACTAGAAAATGTTATACTATAATGAGATATTTATTTGTGATGCTATTTATGCATGAAAACCGGGGAAGCTATGAAAAGAAATATAGATTAATTGCGGGGGTTAAGTATGAGGCCTTTCAGGCTGGCTGCTAAAGAAGATTCAAGCCAGAATACGATTATAAAAGTTAATACCGGCACTAATCAGGTGTTAATCGGATCAGGGTATTGTACCTTAATTGCAGGTCCCTGTGCGGTGGAAAGCCATGAGGGATTTCTGGAGTTAGCCGTTTTCCTGAAAGAAAATGGTGCGCAAATACTGCGGGGCGGACTTTTTAAGCCCAGAACTTCACCTTATTCTTTTAGAGGCTTGGGCAGAGAAGGCCTTAATATTATGCTGGAAGCCCGCAGGATTACCGGTTTGCCTATCGTTACAGAGATTATGGATATCCGGGACCTGGAAGTCGTCTATGATGCAGTAGATATTCTGCAAATAGGCAGTCGTAATATGCAAAACTTTTCCCTTTTAGATGAATTAGGCAACCTTAGAAAACCGGTTTTATTAAAGCGGGGTTTATCCGCGACTATTGAAGAATGGCTATTAGCCGCAGAATATATATTAAGCGGCGGTAACCAGGAAGTTATATTATGTGAAAGAGGCATCCGCACTTTTGAACCATATACGCGTAATACCGTAGATATAGGAGCTGTAGCTTTAGTTAAGCACTTATCCCACCTGCCGGTTATTGTTGACCCCAGCCATGCTACGGGAAAATGGGAAATGGTGATACCCGTTGCCAAAGCGGCGCTGGCGGCAGGGGCTGACGGAGTTATGGTGGAAGTTCACCAAGACCCGGAGAAAGCACTATCAGATGGTAAACAGTCCTTAAATAAAAATAATTTTAAAATTCTAAAAGACTCTCTGGAAAAATTGGCGACACTGGAGAACCGGATTCTGCAAAAGCTAGAATAATTCTATTTTAAAAGCAATGATATCGGTAGTTGAATGTATAAATATTTCGTCGCCAGACTTCGCATGGGGATACACCAACTGCTTGGCTCAATAATAAAGGGGTACCGGGCCAATTCACATCCTTAATGGTGAACGATAGTGAACATCAGAAGTGCCTGTAGGTACATCCATGTTCAGTGGCCCGCTCACAACCTTAATAGTGAGCGGCAAGCGAACATCAGGAGTGCCGCTTGCGGCGCCCGTCCGTAGGGTTCGCCCCCTTTCTTATCTCGCCTTTACAGGGTGTATCCTCCATGCTACGTCAAACGGCTCCTACATATTTATACATTCAACAGGATTGATTAATTTTTACAAGTTAATAATTAAAGAATAAAAAAATTTGGCTAACCTCACACTAATAAAGTGGAGGTTAGTCATGAAAAATAAATTACTTATAATAGCTTTAATTGCAATTATGGCCGTTGGCTTATATCAATTATCCGAGAAGATTATACCGGAGAAAATAGCCAAAGATGCCTTAGTAGCTGCTCTAAAAGATGTACAAACACCCCCGGGAAGAGAGAAAACTTCTTTGATAGCCCCACCCTCTTTAACGGCAGTTAAAAATGTTTATATGACTAAAGACTGGCCTGAAGATGTTATTACTTGGCCGGTTAGCTTAAAAAGCCGCGAGGTTAAATATATAGGCCGCCAATTTGTCAGCAGGGATATGGTGATTTATTATATAACCGGGCAAGCAGCAGGGGAAAACCAGGTTAAAATAGAGGCTAGAGTTCTGCTGGAAAAGGGACAGCATCAATGGATAGTTAAATCAATTATGATTGATGCGGTTACGAAATCTATCCCCCAACCTTCCTTTCTTATTTATTAGTATCTTTATTTATTCTCTAATCTCTTGGGTATAAGGCATAGTTTTCTTGTTGCAATTTTAAGAGCATGAATATTATAATGATAACTGTAGTAAGGTAGTGGTAAATAATAAACGGTAGTATGGTAGGATGGTGGGAATACAACCATGGAGTAGTATGCCATGGGTGAGTCTTGCTCACTTATGGCTTTTGTTTTTCTCACCTCCAAAAAAAGGAGGATTTTATAGTGATTATTGTAATGGAAAGAAACACCGGATCTGATGAAATTGAACAAGTTTGTAACAAGCTAAATGAAAAAGGGTTTCAGGTTCATTTATCCGAAGGCGTAGAAAGGACTATAATTGGGGCTATTGGACAAAGAACTCAAGAAATTGTAGATCTATTTCTTACTCTGCCCGGAGTAGAAAATGTGGTTCCCATTGTACAGCCTTTCAAAATGGCTTCCAAGGAATTTAAACCGGAAAAAACCATTATTCAGGTAGGTTCTGCTACTATAGGAGACGGCTCTTTGCAAATAATAGCGGGGCCCTGTGCAGTGGAGGGACGGGATAAGTTTCTGGAAGTGGCCCGGTTGGTAAAAGAAGCTGGAGCTACCATGTTAAGAGGAGGAGCCTTTAAACCCCGGACTTCACCATATGCCTTTCAAGGCTTGGAAATAGAAGGCTTGAAGATTCTAAAAGAAGCCAGTCTGGAAACGGGTCTGCCGGTAGTTACGGAAGTAATGGACCCCCGTATGATTGAGGTAGTAGCCGAATATGTTGATATTCTCCAAGTAGGAGCCCGGAATATGCAAAATTTCTTCCTCCTGCGTGAATTAGGCAAAATAGGTAAACCGATTTTGCTGAAAAGGGGTCCTTCTGCTACTATTGAAGAATGGATAATGGCGGCTGAATACATTATATCCAGTGGTAATCCGCAAGTTATTTTATGTGAAAGAGGTATCAGAACTTTTGAAACCTACACTAGAAATACCTTGGATTTAAGTGCTGTACCTTTAATTAAGAACCTGACACATCTGCCCATACTAGTAGACCCTAGTCATGGTACCGGCAAATGGAAGTTAGTGCAGCCCATGGCTTTGGCCGCTATAGGAGCAGGTTGTGACGGATTAATGGTTGAAGTTCACCAAAAACCTAGTGAAGCTTTATCTGACGGGCCCCAATCACTTACTCCCGATAATTTTAAGGAGTTAGCCAGGCGGGCAGTCATGATGAAACAAGCTTTAATATAGAGGAAAGTGGTAAACTAAGATGCAGGTGAATCTTTTAATAATCGGCACCGGATTAATAGGTGGGTCTTTAGGGTTAGCCCTTAAAGGCTCACCTTTAATAAATCGTATTTATGGTTATGACCCTAATAAGGAGTCTTTGCAAACAGCTATATCCATAGGAGCTATTGATGAAGCAGCAGATTTAGTGACCGGGGCCTCCCAAGCGGAAATAATATTCTTGTGCAGCCCCCTTAGCTATTATCAGGAAATAATAACCCAAATTAACCCGGTATTGCGACCCGGTACTATTGTTACTGATGTAGGCAGTACCAAGCAAGAAGTAATGGAAATATTCAAAAGCCTTCCCTCAGGGGTGTGGGGAATTGGGGGGCATCCTATGGCCGGTTCCGAGATAAAAGGTATAAATGGAGCTGACCGCTATCTTTTTGAAAATGCCGTTTACGGTTTAACTCCGGCAGGAGTGCCCCAGGAACCGGTAGATAAATTAATTGAAATTATTCGGGTTACCGGAGCCAGAATAAAGATTTTGGATGCAGTTTTACATGATGAGTTAGTAGCTACTGTCAGCCATGTGCCCCACTTAGCCGCAGTAGCTTTAGTTAACCTTACCGAAGGCACTGAAGATAATTTGTCCATGGCCGCCGGAGGTTTTAGAGATACTACCCGTATTGCTTCCTCCAATCCGAAGCTATGGGAAGATATCCTTTTGTTTAACCGGTTTCATATTCTTAATAAACTGGATAAACTCACTGATATATTGGACAATATAAAAAAGACTATCGAACAAGAAGATAATGAAAAACTATTGGAAATACTTAATAGGGCTAAAAATATAAGGGATGAGATTCCTCATGCCCGTAAAGGTCTTATTCCCAGCTATCATGATGTAGTATGTATTGTACCGGATGAACCGGGTATTATCGGAAAACTAGGCTATATTTTGGGAACCCAGGATATTAATATTGTTGATATTGAAATATTAAGAGTTAGAGAAGGAGATGGGGGCACTATAAGAATTGGCGTCCCTACCGATACACAAGCAGCTCAAGCTGTAAAGTTGCTGCAAAATCATAAAATAAAAGCATGGGTTAGGTAGGTGGAATAATGAATAAAACTATTAGGAAAGCTAAACGATTGCAAGGAGAATTAACCGTAGGGGCTGATAAGTCCATATCCCACCGGGCGGTGATTTTTACTGCTTTAGCAACCGGGGAAAGTCTGATTGAAAATTTCTTGTTAGCAGAAGATACCCTTGCTACCTGCCAGTGTATGAGACAACTGGGAATTGCCATAGAACAAAACCATACTACCTTAAGGGTTAAAGGCCAAGGTATGAAAGGTTTGACTGAACCAAAAAATGTTTTGCCCTGCGGTAACTCGGGTACTACTATGAGGTTATTGACCGGCTTATTATCCGGGCAAGACTTTTTTGCGGTTTTATCGGGGGATAGTTCTCTTAACCAGAGACCTATGCAGAGGATAATAAAACCCTTAGCCCAAATGGGGGCTAATATTTATGCCCGCAGTGAAAGCTATGCTCCTTTGGCGGTAAAAGGTACTAAGCTGCAAGGCATAACTTATCATAGTCCCGTGGCCAGTGCCCAAATAAAATCAGCTTTAATGTTAGCCGGTTTAACTGCCAGTGGATCTACTACTATTATAGAACCTCAAAAATCCAGGGATCATAGTGAGAGAATGTTAAGTGCTATGGGAGCTAATATAGGACAAGATGATTTGGCAGTAACCATCTCACCTGGTTCAGAATTAACTTGTCAAAGAATAAATGTTCCTAATGATATATCCTCAGCCGCTTTTTTTATGGTGGCGGCCAGTATTATACCCGGGGCGGAAGTTTTAATAAGTAAAGTAGGAATAAATCCTACCCGATCCGGGATACTGGAAGTTTTAACTGCTATGGGAGCTAATATAAAAATAGAGAATGAGCATATGGTAAGCGGAGAGCTAGTAGCTGATTTAGTAATAAAAGGCAGCAGTTTAAATAGTATAGAAATAGAAGGAGAAATACTTCCCCGTCTGATAGACGAGCTGCCGGTTTTAGCCGTAGCTATGGCAGTGGCGCAGGGGACTTCGGTAGTTAAAGATGCCGGGGAATTAAGGGTGAAAGAAACTGACCGTATTAAAGCCATATGTAGTGAACTTACTAAAATGGGGGCTAACATTACTGAAACTACCGATGGTTTTGTAATTGAAGGCAACTATGATAGTTTAAAAGGAACTATAGTTGATAGCTGGGGGGATCACCGCATAGCTATGGCTTTAGCTGTGGCAGGGTTAGCAGCGGCAGACGAAACTACTATAATTAATGCCGAAGCAGTGGATATTTCCTTTCCTGATTTCTGGGCTAAATTAGATGATTTGAACATATAATATCTTTTTTGTGTAATATTATGCTAAAATGTAAAGGAATATGGGTAGGTGGT
This sequence comes from Bacillota bacterium, assembly GCA_023395515.1. Taxonomy (GTDB): domain Bacteria; phylum Bacillota; class Syntrophomonadia; order Syntrophomonadales; family Syntrophomonadaceae; genus JAAYRQ01. The sequence continues at coordinate 1,431 of JAEWZB010000117.1, read as the reverse complement.
AATCCGTATGAAAATTGCCATAGATGGACCGGCTGGAGCAGGTAAAAGCACTATCGCTAAGTTACTGGCTCAAAAGCTGGGTTTTATTTATATAGACACTGGAGCAATGTATAGAGCTCTGACCTGGAAAGCCCTGCAGCTTGGAATTAATTTGGATGATTCTGAGAGTCTTACCGACTTAGCCCAATCTACTAATATTTACTTTAAAAATAAAGGGGATAAACAATACATATACTGTGATAAGGAAGATATTACCGAATTAATTAGAACTCCTGGAATAAATAGTCATGTATCTAAATTAGCATCATATCCTACAGTTAGGGAAATTATGGTTAAAAAACAGCAAGAGATGGCTAAATTAGCTGCAGTAGTTATGGATGGCAGAGATATTGGGGAATGTGTCTTACCTGATGCCCAGTATAAATTTTTTATCACGGCTAGTTTAGAAGAACGGGCGAAAAGACGTATTCTGGAACTGGCTGAACAAGGTCATGACCTTGCTTTTATGGAAGTAAAAAATGACATTGCTCAAAGAGATGCCAGTGATGCCAACCGTGGGGTAGGGGCTTTAAAAATTTTAGATGATTCGATAATTATAGATACATCAGATAAAAGTATTATAGAGGTATTAGATACCATAGTCTCTTTTATCAACTAGGAGTAGGATTATGATTTATTCATTTGTTTGGAGATTAGGCCGGTTAATATTTTTCCTGCTGGGGCTTAAATCTCGAGGGTTACATAATATTCCTGCCCAAGGACCAGTTATAGTAGCGGCTAATCATGTTAGCTTTTGGGATCCCGTTGTGGTAGCAGTAGTTTTTAATCGACCTATTCACTTTATGGCTAAAGCCGAGTTATTTAATTATAAATTATTGGGTAAATTATTTAAAAAGTTAAACGCTTTTCCAGTTAAGCGGGGAGCTGCAGATAAAAATGCCATAAAAGAAGCTATTCAGGTACTGGAGGGAGAAAAAGTACTGGGAATATTTCCCGAAGGAACCAGAAATAGAACTGGCCAAGATCTAAAACCGCAACTGGGAGTAGCCATGATTGCCCTGAAAACCGGGGCCCCAATTCTGCCGGTAGCCTGTTTAGGAACTGAGCGGAATGTTCCTTTAGGCTGGTTTAGTCCCTTGGAAGTTAGGGTGGGCAAACTTATAGATTTAGAAGAATTTAAAGAACAAAAGGTTAATTCAAAAGTTATGGCTCAAGTTTCTGATCTAGTTACTGACGAAATTAATCAACTTTTAAGGAATTAAGCAGGAATTAACTATTAATATTAGAATATATAAATATTTGTGGGGTGTTTTGTGATGCAAGCTGTTTTAGCTAAGTATGCCGGTTTTTGTTCGGGAGTTAAAAGAGCTTTTGTAATCGCAGAAACATCTTTAACCGAAGCAGGTAAATGGCACAGCTTGGGTCCATTAG
>JAEWZB010000022.1 GCA_023395515.1 Bacillota bacterium | reverse complement strand
ACACTAGACCCGGTATTAGGTGAATCAGATAGATAAAGGGCGTTTTGATGGCCCGATCTAATAACAGTACAGGAGCGATTTTATGGATAAACTTGAACACATTTTCCTGAATATTTCGAAGTTTATAGTGGATTGGTTACAAGGTATAGGCCTGCCGCTTGCATGGGCAGACTTTATTCTGCTAATTGTTCAGTTTGCCTGTATTGCAGCCATTGTAACGGTAAATATAATTATCTTGATATGGTTAGAAAGAAAGATTTCAGGATTTATTCAGCAAAGGTTAGGTCCTAACCGGTTAGGCCCTTGGGGAGCCTTCCAAACTATTGCAGATGCAATAAAGCTTTTAACCAAGGAAGACATTGTCCCTTCCGCTACGGATAAAATTATTTTCCGTACCGCCCCTATTGTTTTTATAGTTATAGCTTTAATGTTATATCTGGTCATTCCTTTTGGGGAAGGAATGCAGATAGTAGATCTAAATATCGGAGTATTTTATTTTATCTCTATCGGTTCCTTAGGAACTATTGCAATTTTAATGGCTGGCTGGGGTTCTAATAATAAATGGTCATTACTGGGAGCTATGCGTGCTGTAGCCCAGATGATAACTTATGAAATACCGCTGGCCTTTTCTTTGTTAGGAATAATTATGATTGCCGGTTCCCTTAGGATGTCAGATATAATTGCCGCCCAAAGTAATGTGTGGTTTATTGTACTGCAACCTATAGCTTTTATAACTTATTTTATTGCGGCCACGGCGGAATTAAACCGGGGACCGTTTGATATGCCAGAAGCAGAACAAGAGCTGACTGCAGGAGCTTATACGGAATATACCGGTATGAGATGGGCCTTATTCTTCTTAGCCGAGTATACTAACCTTTTTGCCGTATCAGCTTTAGCCGCCACTATGTTTTTCGGAGGATGGCAAGGGCCGTTCCTGCCTTCCTGGTTATGGCTGCCTATAAAGGCTTATGCCATAATGATGATTTTCTTCTGGATAAAATGGACTTTCCCCCGGATTCGTATGGACCATCTCATGTCTTTTAGCTGGAAAGTCTTAATTCCGGTGAGCTTAGTGAATATTGTTTTGACCGGGTGCGGTATACACCTATTTAAATGGATGGGATGGTGATAGAGATGTATGGTAAAGGTTTAATCAAGGGTATGTGGACTACCTTAAAACATCTCTTTGAATGGGATATAACTGTCCAGTACCCGGAAGAAATGCCCTATTTACAGCCTAGATACAGAGGCCATTTAATTTTTGCTATGGATAAATGTATAGCCTGCGGCCTATGTGTTAAAAGCTGCCCTAACAATGTTTTAGAGCTTCAAGATGCCCGTGATGAAGCAACTAAAAAGAAAAAGGTTTTAGCCTTTTCTATAGACCATCAGTATTGCATGTTTTGTAACTTATGTGTGGAAGCATGTCCGACTGATAGTTTGTACTTTAACCATGATTTCGAATTATCCCAGTACCGTAGAGATGATATCAAGGTAGTTTATGAAAGACCTGCCGGTATGGACATTGTAGCTAGCCAGCCGGTAGATGAGGCAGCTGGTGCAGAGACTGCGGATGAGGATAAAAAAGCTAAGCAGATTGCGGCCATGATTAATGCCGTGAAGAAGAATCCGGTTAAAGTTTTAAGTAGATTTGTAGATGATGAAGGACAGGCCGAGATTTTAGCGGGAATCTTAACCGATGATGAAGCTAAGTTAGAAAAACTGGCCCCATTAATGGTAGAAGATAAGGAAAAAGCCGCCAAAATAGCTAAGGCTTTTGTAGCTAAAGAACTTAAGGCCAGGGAGAAGGGGGGCAGTGAAGAATGAGTATAGCTGATTTAGTCTTTATAGCCACAGCGGGAATTACTATTTTAGCTTCATTGGGAGTAGTAACCTCCAAAAATATAGTGCATAGCGCACTTCTGCTGGTATTATCGTTTTTAGGTGTGGCAGCTATTTACTTCCAACTTAATGCCGCCTTTTTAGGCTTGGTGCAAATAATGATTTACGCCGGTGCGATTTCAGTTTTAATCATATTTGCGATTATGCTGGTAATGAGCCCCGATATTAACCGCAGTAATCTAAGTGATAAAAAAGGAATTGGCATAGGCCTGATAGTAGCCGTATTATTCAGCTCTTTGGTGGGAGCTTCGATTATAAGCAGTAAGTGGACTTTAGTTAGTAATATAGTAGAAAATCCGGTAGAAATAATAGCCGAGTTGCTTATGGGTGACTTCGTAATAGCTTTTGAAATTGCCGCCATCTTATTATTAATCGCAGCAGTCGGAGCTATTATGATTGCGAAAGGAGCCGATGAGAAAAAATGATAGGTTTTGAGCACTATTTATTATTAAGCACCATTATTTTCGGCATCGGCCTGTATGGAATAATATCCAGGAAAAATGCGGTAGCCGTTTTAATGTCGGTAGAACTAATGTTAAATGCAGTAAATATTAATTTTATTGCGATTAGTAAGTTTGTAGTTACCGGGGCCGTTATAGGCCAGCTCTTTGCCATATTTGTTATAGTGGTAGCGGCGGCCGAAGTAGCTATAGGCTTGGCTTTAATAATATCAATTTTCAGGCAAAAGAAATCAGTTAACCTTAACGATTTCAATTTGCTGAAATGGTAAGGGGGTTTAAGATATGTTTATATGGAGTATAGAGCATGCTTGGATAATAGCCCTGTTACCGTTTTTAGCTTTTGCTTTAATCGGGCTGTTTTTGCACAAATGGCCTAAAATATCAGCTTACCTTTCTATTGTAAGTATGGTAGCTTCATTAGTCTTAGCGGTAATTATAGCCGGCGGCATGTTCATGAGCGGAGAAGCCATTACCTATGAAGCGGCAGTGAAATGGCTTAGTATGCCGGGGCTGCAGATTGATATGGGTATATTAGTGGATGGACTGACCGCAGTTATGCTGGTAGTTGTAACCTTAGTAGCTTTGTTAGTGCAAATATACTCGTTGGGCTATATGGATAAAGACCCGGGATTTGCCAGTTACTATGCTTATCAATCTATATTTGCCGCGGCTATGTTAGGCTTAGTCTTAGCCAACAATTTCGGGCAAATATTTGTCTTTTGGGAGTTAGTCGGATTAGCTTCTTATCTCTTAATCGGATTCTGGTTTGGCAAACATTCGGCCCGGGAAGCGGCTAAAAAAGCCTTTATAACTAATCGGGTGGGAGACTTCGGTTTCCTATTAGGAATTCTATTTTTACAAATAATCTTTGGTACCTTGAATTTTGGCGGTCTGGCTGGAGAAATAGCTAATTATGCTAATACCGGCTTATTAATCGTAGTTTCCATATTATTATTAGCCGGCCCCATTGGAAAATCAGCACAATTTCCACTGCACGTATGGCTGCCTGATGCTATGGAAGGCCCTACTCCGGTTAGTGCTTTAATTCATGCGGCTACCATGGTAGCCGCCGGGGTTTATTTAATAGCCCGAGCCTTCTTTATTTTCAGCAGTACCCCGGAAGCGATGCTGGTTATTGCCGTTGTAGGAGGATTTACCGCTTTATTTGCGGCTTCTATAGCTATTGTACAAAATGATATAAAACGAATCTTGGCTTTCTCAACTTTAAGTCAATTAGGGTATATGGTTATGGCCATGGGTATAGGAGCTATGACCGCAGGGATGTTCCATCTTATGACCCATGCCTTTTTCAAAGCCCTGTTATTCCTGGGAGCCGGCAGTGTCATTCATGCTCTCCATGAAGAACAAAACATCTGGAAAATGGGCAATTTAAGTAAGAAAATGCCGATTACCACCTGGACTTTTGTTATCGGGGCTTTAGCCTTAAGTGGAATTCCGCCTTTATCCGGTTTTTGGAGTAAGGATGAAATTCTATTAGGGGCTTTTGCCAGTGGTTATACCGGATTATATCTTTTAGGTACTTTGGTAGCTTTCTTAACCGCCTTTTATATGTTCCGTTTAATATTTGTAGCTTTCTTTGGCTCGAACCAAGGCGGGGTTAATGCTCATGAATCTCCTAAGGTAATGACTCTGCCCCTGGTAGTTTTAGCTTTTATGGCTATTGTAGCCGGCTTTATCGGTTCACCTCTAATGGATTACCGTTTTGGAGAACTGGTAACTTATGCCGGAGCCGTACACCATGAGCCTAGTCTGGTTATTATGGTTATTTCATCACTGGTAGCTATAGCAGGAATTGTTTTAGCTTGGCTAGTTTATCAAAAACAAGCTATTAATGTGGAAGCTATTAAAGAGAAATTTAGTGGCCTATATACCTTGCTATACAACAAGTACTATATTGATGAAATGTATCAATGGCTGATTAAAGTATTTGTGGATGGAACCGCCCGGGTATTCTTCTGGTTCGACATCCATGTGATAAATGGATTAGTAAACGGCTTAGCCGCCTTAGCCGATAATACCGGCAGATTATTACGTTATACCGAGGATGGGCAGGTTCAAACTTATGCAACTTATATGCTAGCTGGTATAATCGTGCTTTTAGCTGCGGTCTTATTATGCGGCATAGCCATATTACTGTAAGGGGGTGACTTTAGATGGCTAATTTTCCAATATTATCTTTAACGCTTTTTTTACCGATAATTGCAGCAATCATTATTATGTTAATACCTAGAGAGCAAGTAAAACTTATTAAGATAATGGCCGCTATAACCACCTTCATAAGTCTGGCTTTATCTATAATTGTTTTTGTAAGTTATGACCAAACCATAGGCGGTCTGCAGTTTGTGGAAAGAATACCGTGGACGGCTGATTTAGGAGTTACTTATGCTTTAGGTGTAGACGGTATTAGTATACCTATGCTTTTGTTAACTACCTTAATCGGATTTAGCGCCGTTTTTGCTTCTTGGCAAATTAAAGACCGGATAAAAGAGTTTTTCGTTTTATTACTGATTTTAATAACCGGAGTTATGGGAACTTTTCTTACCACTGATTTATTTATCTTCTTCCTCTTCTATGAAGTGGTAGTAATACCCATTTACCTGATGGTTATCATGTGGGGAAGCAGTAAAAGAGTTACTAAAGAATATGCCGGTATGAAGCTGACTATTTATCTGTTAATCGGAAGTGCTTTCTTGCTAATAGGACTTATCATGCTATTTGTGCAATCCTATTTAATGAATGGAACTCCGACCATGGATATTTTTGAACTGGCTACTATGCAGTTCTCCACTGGATTTCAGATTCTGGTATTTGCCCTTATGGCTTTTGGTTTTGGAACTTTACTTTCCATGTTCCCTTTCCATGCCTGGTCACCGGATGGATACGCCGGGGCTCCTACGGCGGTCAGTATGATTCACGCCGGGGTGCTGAAAAAAATCGGGGGCTATGGACTTATCCGGATAGGGTTATTTTTATTACCGGAAGGTGCCCAGGTAATTGCACCTATAATAGCCGTTCTGGCTATCGGTAATATCGTTTATGCCGCTTTGATTTGTTTAAGCCAAAGAGACCTGAAATATATTGTAGGTTATTCCAGTGTCAGCCACATGGGTTACGTATTAATAGGTATAGCGGCCCTGAACTTAATCAGTCTTAATGGAGCTATAATTATGATGTTTGCTCACGGGGTAATGGCGGCCTTATTCTTTGCCATGATCGGCAACTTATATGAAAAAAGCCATACCAGAAACATTGATGACTTGGGGGGCTTAGCTCATCAGATGCCTAGATTAGCCACCGGGTTTATGTTAGCCGGACTAGCCTCCTTAGGCTTACCGGGACTAGTAAACTTTGTAGGTGAGTTTACCATATTTATTGGAGCTTTTAGCACTTTTAAGGTGTTGACCATAATTGCCGTATCAGGTATTATTTTTACCGCAGTCTATATTTTAAGAACTTTAGGCACGGTTTTATTTGGTCCCCGGCGGGAAGAATGGGATCATTTACAAGACTTAAAAGGTGTAGAAATGGTACCTTTATTAGTTTTGGGAGCAGCTATTATTTTAGGCGGATTTTTCCCCTTTGCTCTCATGGATTTAATTAATAATGGAGTAGGATCTTTACTAGCACAGATTGGTTCTATTCAGATTGGAGGGATCTTCTAATGGATATTACTCTCTTATCGACTGAAATTCTTATAGCTGTGCTAGGCCTTTTAGGACTTGTATTAGCTCTGACCCTGCCCGAGAAGGGCAAAACCATAGTAGGTGGCTTCACTTTAATAGCCCTTATAGTAATTCTGTTAAATGCTATTTACTCATATGGTACCGAAGCCTCTTTATTTAATGGGGTTTATGTCATAGATAATTTTGGCAGTTTCTTTAAGTTGTTATTTTTAGCCGCCGCTATTCTAGTTATGTTAAGTGCTAAGGACTATATTACAGAATTTGGCAAACGAACTGCCGAATTTTACGCCTTTATGGTTTTTGCCTTATTAGGTATGATTATTATGGCTTGTGCTAATGAACTAATGACTTTGTATATCGGTTTAGAATTAATGACGGTAAGCTTTTACATTTTGACAGCTTACCTGTTAAATGATGAACTTTCGGCCGAAGCGGGCTTAAAGTATTTGATTTTAGGAGCTATATCCTCCGCTGTATTATTATTTGGTATGAGCTTAGTATATGCGGTATCCGGCACTACCATTATCAGCGCCATAGCTGCTAATCTAAGCTTAGAGCCGGTCCTGATTACTGGGATAGTACTGGTGATGGCGGGATTTGCTTTTAAAATTTCTATTATACCTTTTCATATGTGGGCACCGGATATTTATCAAGGAGCACCTACACCAGTTACCGCCTTTTTAGCGGTGGCATCTAAAGCGGCTGGTTTTGCAGCTTTAGTCAGGGTATTTGTGATTGGATTACCTTTAGCCCAGTTTGATTGGGGCTTTTTAATGGCCCTATTAGCTGCCTTAACTATCCTGGCGGGAAATCTGATGGCTTTAAAACAAACTAATATTAAGAGACTTTTAGCTTATTCCAGTATTGCTCAAGCCGGTTATATATTAGTGGGTTTAATAGCTTTTAATTCCTATGGCTTAAAGGGTGTCCTTTTCTACGCTATGCTTTATGTTTTCTCCAACTTAGGTGCATTTGCGGTAGCCACCTCGGTAGAATTGGCAGCCGGCAGTACTGATATAAAGGCCTTTAGCGGTTTAGGCAAACGTTCTCCAGTAATGGCAGCTATAATGACGGTTTGCTTGTTATCATTAGCCGGTATACCACCTTTAGCGGGATTTGTAGGTAAATTCTATCTATTTGCCGGGGCTATTCAAGCCGGATATTTATGGTTAGCCTTTATCGGTTTGATCATGAGTATGGTATCGGTCTATTACTATCTTAATGTGGCCAAAGCCATGTACATTGGCGAGGTAGAAGACAACAGCCCTATTAAGATAGGTTTCTCCGCCCAGTTGGCCTTGTGGACCTGTTTAGCCGGGACTATATTTTTAGGGGTTTATCCCGCACCATTATCTAAGTTGGTTCAGTCAGCTCTAAATTTATTCTTCTAGCTAGTCTGGAAGTTAATATAGATCTTGGCAGCAACACATGTCGAAATATATGAGGAGGATACAGTAATGATTTTTGCTTTTCGTGAGCTACAAGGCGGTTATGATATTCCCATGCGAGTCGTGGGCGCTAACATTCCTTACGAATGGTTGATTTATATTATTATGCTGCTCCCGATAGGATTTTTCTTATATGGAGCTTATCAAAGAATTCAAATATGGCGTCTGGCTAAAGGTGAAGTACACCGTAATGACCGGCTGGTGGAAAGATCTATATCCTTTTTAATTAATACTTTTGCCCATACCCGAGTCATAAGGAAACCTTTAGCAGGTTGGATGCATTTCTTACTGTTTTGGGGATTCATATTTTTATTTATAGCTACCGGCTTTTTTGCCATGTGGGATAAAACTGGACTTCCGCCTATGACCGGCAGTTTCTATGTTTATTTCTCCAGTATAGTAGATGTTTTAGGCTTCCTGGCTCTGATTGGTATAATTGTGCTGGCGGTAATCAGGTATATAGTTAAACCGGACCGCTTAAATGACAACAAACCTCTCGATGGCTGGATATTATTATTAATTGGTACCATATTATTAACCGGTTATTTCCTGGAAGGGCTAAGAATAGCAGGTCAGATTCAGTTATCTGCTACCATGGCGCAAATAGCTTATGAACAAACTGCTTCACCGATTGGCTGGATATTTGCCGGACTATTTGGCGGAGCAGCTTTAGAAAGTGTGTTAGTCTGGCATAGAATAGTATGGTGGTTCCATATGGCTATATCTTTCCTATTTATAGGCATGATTCCCCGCACTAAGCTATGGCATATATTTACCAGTATGTTTAATTATTTCTTCCGTGACTTTAATAAAGGTGCGGTAAGAATGGTAGAAAATATTGAAGAAGCTGAAACCTTTGGGGTAGAAAATATTGAGGAATTTGCCTGGAAGGATTTATTAGACCTGGATGCCTGCAGCCGTTGCGGCCGCTGTCAAGAAAATTGTCCGGCTTACAATACGGGTAAAGCTCTTAATCCTAAACTGCAGTTAATTCAGGCTATGAGACAGCATTTAGATGCTAAAGCTCCTTATTTACTAGAAGCTAGAAATCAGCCGGAAGATGCGGAAGCTATGGCTATGACTGATGAAGCTGCCGAGCAGGTAAATCCTATGGAACAAAGTCTGCTTTATGATGTAGTTACTACTGAAGCTATATGGGATTGTACCAACTGTGGAGCCTGTATGGAACATTGCCCCTTCTATATTGAGCATATTCCTAAAATCGTGGAAATGCGCCGTAATTTAGTTATGTGGCAAGGGGATATGCCTAGTGAAGCACAAAACGCTTTTACTAATATGGAAAGAAACTACAACCCTTGGGGAGTAGGTTGGGCTTCTCGAGCCGACTGGTTAACAGAAAGAAATGTTCGGGATAAAGTTAACTTACTGCCGGAAGATGGCGGGGAGTTTGAGTATTTATTATATGCAGGCTGTGCGGTAGCCTTTGACGACCGCTATAAGAAAGTCGGGGAAGCTTTAATAAATCTTCTCCATGAAGCCGGAGTTAAATTTGGTTACCTGGGCACTGAAGAAGTATGTTGCGGAGACTCAGCGCGCCGCTTAGGTAATGAATATTTATTCCAAACCTTAGCCGGGCAAAATATAGAAACCTTTAATAATTATGGGGTTAAAAAGATAATTACCGTATGTCCTCATGGTTATAACACCCTTAAGAATGAGTACCCGCAAATGAAGGGTAACTATGAAGTATATCACTACACTGAAATTCTGGCTAAATTAGTAGCAGAAGGAAAAATTAAGCCTAATAAAGCGGAAGTCAAGGTAAGTTATCATGATTCTTGTTTCTTAGGCCGGCACAATGGAGTCTATATGCCGCCTCGGGAAGTTATTAAGGCCGCCGGCGGCAACATTAAGGAAATCGAAAAATCTAAAGAATTTGGTTTTTGTTGTGGAGCCGGCGGAGGCCGGATGTGGCTGGAAGAAGAAGTTAAGGAAGGCTTTAAACGCATCAACCAGACCAGAACCGACCAATTGCTGGAACCCCAGCCGGAAATGATTATAACCAACTGTCCGTTCTGCTTAACTATGATAAATGACGGAGTTAAGGAAAGCGGTGACGAAGTAACTAAAGTTATGGATGTAGCCGAATTATTATGGAGCAGAGTAAAACCGGCGGAAAATACTAATAACTAAAGATGATATGATATAATTAATGCACAAGTAGCGGACTTCCTCCGCTACTTGTGGTGTTTATGGTATAAAATAAGGGGACAGGACGGCTGGTGAACGAGATTCGTTCAGTGGGGAATTGTATTAATAGCTCAAATAATAAAATGCGAGGTGTAGAAAATGATCCGGCCTATAGAAATAATAAGAGATGGTAAAACCATGCGGGGTTCTATACATATTCCCGATAAATACCAAGGTCGTATGCCTTGTTTAATATTATGTCATGGCTTTACCGCCAACCGGGATGAACCTCATTTTATGTTTGTTAAGATATCCCGGGCCTTAGAAAAGTTAGGCATAGCTTCGATAAGGTTTGATTTTCTGGGCAGTGGGGAAAGTGATGGAGAGTTCTGCGCAATGACTATTAATACCGAAGTAGAGGATTGTAAAGCCGTAATTGACTATGCCCGAAATCTTAGTTTTATTGATGAGAATAATATTAACTTATTAGGGTTTAGTATGGGAGGAGCAGTCTCGATTATGACGGCTGCCGAAATTCCCGCAGCTATTAATAAGCTTATTTTAATGAGCCCGGCTAATAATATGCTGACCGTATTAACCCAGGATATTAGGGGAGAAAAGCTTAAATGCTATATGAATAATAATTATATTGATGTAGGCGGAAATAAGCTGAGTAAACAGGCTATAGATGCAATGATAGAAATTAATCTATATAAATTGATAACAGAACTTAAAGCTCAAGTATGTGCTATACATGGTACTAATGACGAGGTAGTCCCGCCGTATATTTCAGTGAAAATAAAGGAACTACTAGGTGATCAGGGTGAGCTGCATCTGATTGAAGGGGCTGACCACTGGTATGCAACTATTGAACATGAGCAACAGCTTATGGCCGCTATAGTAACGTATTGCCAAAAAAATATCTGTTAATATAAAATTATATTACAACAGGTAAATTTACTATTTTCAGAATTAAGACTTATATAAATATATTGATCAATAAAGGATGTAAAAATGGCCTATTACTATGAGTTTATTCGCCCAGAAAATGAATTGCCCGTAAAAGCGGTTATACATAGTTTTAGCCAAAGCGAACTGCATTGGCATAAACAGATGGAAATGACCATGGTCTTAGAGGGGACTCTTAAGATTAGGATTGGTCAGGATATACATGTTTTAAAAACTGGTGATGTAGTATTTATGAATAGTCAAGAAATTCATAATGTTTTTATGATCGCCGAGCCTAATTTATTGCTGCAGGTACTGATTAACCCCGAATTTTATAGGGAAATGTATCTTAATTTTGCCAATCTATACATGGATTGTAACTCCGTTTTATTACACGAATCTAATGAGCCGCTCAGAAATAAAGTCAGAAAATACTTAGCCCAGGTAGTCTGGGAACTGAATACTCAGCAATTAGGCTTTAGATCCAGACTAGCCAGCAGTTTATACTTATTAACCGGAGAGCTCTTTTCGGTTAGTCCCTTTTATAAAAAAGAAGATATGGACATAAACTCAGATAGTGACTTGAACAGATTACAACGTATTATCGAATATATAGATATGAACTTAGATAAAAAAATCACGCTTAAAGATATCGGGGCGGTAGAACATCTAAATTATCATTACTTATCTCATTTTATAAAAGAAAAATTAGGCATGTCATTTCAGGAATATTTAAACCAGGCTAGGCTGAACAAGGCCATTTCCTTGTTATTATATTCGAATAAAAGCAATATGGAGATAGCGGCTGCCTTAGGATATGCGAATGTAACTGCTCTTAATAAACTGTTTAAGCAAGAATTAGGCTTAACTCCGTCGGAATATGTACGCTTAACTTATCAGCACCATGCTACCCAAAAAATTGATAAGCCCGAAATGCGTTTAAAAGATGGCTCTCAGTTGAAAAATATCAATATATTTCCCGCTCCTGAACCGGCGGATAAATTTACCAGCCGCAATTATTTAGATGTGGAGCACTCCTCTGTCTTAGAGTCATTATTTGCTTATTTAGAAAAAGACCAAGCTCTACCGGCCAATAATGAAAATGCCGTAACAGAAACTATACATATGGAGATAGATGCTAATAAAGCCGGAGATAGGTGGGAGCCATACCGGCGAAAATTAATCTCCTGTACCCCGTCTGCCCAGGAACTAAAAATGGAATGGGAGTCACAACTGCAAGAAATACAAAACGAAATAGCCTGGGAGCAGGTAAGGCTGCCGGACATATTTTCTGATATTAGGGTGAATTACCCGAATCATCCTGAAGGTGAAATATCCTATAATTGGGATCATATCGATGACTTAATTGATAACTTGCTGGAAAATAACATTAAACCTTTTATCCAATTAGGCTTTAAGACTGACTTTAAAAATAGGGAAGGTACTGCTATAGGTTCGCCTAAGGCTGTGATTAAAGCTTTTATCCGGCACTTAATAAACCGCTATAGCTTAGAAGCAGTAGCAACCTGGTATTTTGCAATAGAAAATCAAGCAGTATTAAAAAATTACCCGGAAGTCGGAGAAAAAGAGGATTATTTTCGTTTCTATAAAATAGCCGTATTAACTATAAAAGCTATTTCCTCCAACATTAAAGTAGGAGGCTCCGCTATGGCTTACTCAGCCGTTAAGGATAATAGCTGCTTAGAAGCTTTCTTATTATATTGTTATACAGAACACCTGCCGCTGGATTTTATGTCCTTACACTTATACCCGAAAGAATGCTTAAACCCTAGTCAAGCTTTAGAACAGGCCTGTTTCCCAATAGAGCAAATCTTAGGCTATAAGCCTGAATTATATATTAACGGCTGGAGTCTTGCCGATAGCCGCAGTCTAATTTATGATACCGCTTATGCAGCCCCATTTATTATATATAATATAATAAGCTGTAGCGGTTTAACCGCGAGCTTAACTTATGGAACCTTTACTGATATTACTGAAGAAACATCCGGGGAAGTAGTACCTTTTTACGGAAATGTCGGATTAATAAATAAAGATGGTATAAAAAAACCGGCGTATTTCGCTTATTGTTTATTAAATAAACTAGGTGACACGATTCTCGAAAAAGGGGCCGGATATATCGTAACTAAAGATAATACGGGTGTGCAGATATTAGCCTATAACCTAGCCGGTTTTGATGATGCCTTTATGGCGGGTGATACTTCCCGGCTTAGTCATACCGACAGATATGAAATATATGAAAATAAACTGACTCAGGAAATGAAGCTTAAAATATCAGGGCTGGAAGGTAAGCATAAAATTACTCGTTATGCTTTGAACCGCCAGCATGGCTCAGCTTATGATAAGTGGTTGGAAATGGGAGCTCCCCAAGAAATGACCCCCGAAGCAATCAAATATCTGAAAAATAACAACTACCCGAAAATGACTATAGAAAATGTAGTATTAGAGGGCGAATATAATGGAACCATAGCCTTACCCGTACATGGGGTGGAGTTAGTGGAGATAAAAAAGGTTAGGGGTAAGGCGTAAAACGTTGCCGGGGGGCGCGTTCCTTTTATCCGCAACAAAAGAACTATCTTCTTGTGTTGCTAAATTAGGATAGATAATAAAAGAGGTGAGGCTGCCAGATGGCAGCCTCTGTTTAATATATAATAACTATTCCATAGGTATATGCTGTAAAATATAGTAATATAAAAAAGCTAGCACTTTATTTAGTTAGAATACAATATTTTTTTCAATCCATGCAAGGTCCCAACCAGACTTGTTTAAATAAAGTAGTTACTGATGAAAACGGCAATGAAATGGAAATATTCTTTGAGATCGATGTAGACGAAGTGCCTTTGGGCACGATTACTGTACCGGGTAAACTACCCAAAACCGGAGCTGGCAGCTATTTCGGATATTATCTGTTAGGCTTGAGTTTAGTAGCTTTAGGTATAGGAATGAGAAGAAAATACAGCTAAAATATGGTATGGTTTTAAGGGCAGAGCAATCTGCCCTTTCTTTTTGGAGATTTTGCAGGGAATGATGGGGGGATTACGAGGGGATGTGCCCTTAATGGTTTGACACGGATTGATGTACCCAAAGGTGCTCACGGTGTTCGGCATACGCTTTATATTTAAGGTTGCTGACCCTTCGGGGGCTGCTTTTCAATGATTTTTATTTTTGGCTGGGATAGGTTTGGTTGTCAAGTTATATATCTGGTATTGGTAAGTTGATAAATGGGATGATGTGTATTATATTGGGAATACAAAATTAACTAACTAGAGGCGAAAGAATGAGAATTTATCTGGATAATTGTAGTTTTAACAGACCATTTGATGACCAATCACAACTTAAGGTGAAGTTAGAAACAGAAGCGAAATTAAGTATTCAAAATGATATTTTGAACGGAAAATTTGAACTTGTCTGGTCTTATATTTTAGAATATGAAAATTTACAGAACCCTTATCAGGAAAGGAAAAACGCGATTTTGGGCTGGAAAAACCTTGCTAAAATTGATTGTGATACTAATCCTGAAATAATTGAATCAGCTAATAGAATTAAAAAGATGGGTATTAAAGCAAAAGATGCACTGCATATTGCTTGTGCTATGGATACTAAATGCGAATTTTTTATTACTACAGATATTCAAATATTAAAAAAATGCATTGATGGAATAACAATTATTAACCCTATTGATTTCATAAGGGAAATGGAGAGTGATTAAAATGAAGCCTGATACAGTAATAAAAACAGAAGGGATGAAGATATTAATAGAACACCTCGGTAAAGTTGAAGCAGAAAGATTTATTACTTTAATTATTAGAGAGCCATTTGATTATACGAAATGGAGAAAGGGTTTATGGGAAGAAAAAACTGTCGAAGAAATAAATGAAGAAGCAATGGCATATAGAGCCAGGGAGTAGTAGCTCACAGCTAGGCATAGGGATCGGCAGGTCGATCGATCCCTATGCCTAGCTTTCTAAAAGGAGAATTATATGGCGAGAAGAATTTTATCTGCTTTACTTATATTTATCGGTTTAGCGATTATACTATATCCGCTGGGACGAGGTTATTATATCGATTACCAGCAAAACCGTCTTATAGCGGAATGGGAAAAAACTTCGCAAGTTTTGGTACCGGAGGTACCTGTAATAGAAGCAACCGAGCCGGATAATGAGGCAGAGGAATTAGCGAGAAAAAAGGAACGGGAAGCCCAAGAGAAAGAGCGGCAGGAGTATATAGCCAAGCATATAGAAGGTATTTTAAGTATAGATAAAATTAATTTAAAACTGCCTATTTTAACCGGTACTTCGGATAAGAATCTATTAATAGCGGTGGGAAGCCTGGAAAGTACAGGTAAGGCAGGGGAAGTAGGAAATTACGCTATTGCCGGTCATCGCATTTATGGTTATGGACGGCATTTTAACCGCTTAGATGAACTGGAAGCGGGTGACATGATTAAAGTAGAGACTAGTAATGCAGAATTTTATTATGAAGTACGGGAAAAGCTGTATGTCCTCTCTGAGGATGTGTGGGTATTGGAAAGTGGGAGAACCGAAAGTGAAATAACTTTAATTACTTGTCATCCCGTAGAAAATCCGACGCACCGTCTTATTATTAAAGGAGTATTATCTGGAGGGCAGGGTTTATCTGATGACTAATCTGCCCTAAGGCCCCCACCTCTATAGGCGGCGGGTGCCTAGGGCAGATTAGTCCCTGGTGACCTGCGACTAAGATTCAGATGGAGCCCTTACAGGACTACTGATTTTACGTTCGCCGCGCTCATCATCTTTATGATGTAGTTAAAACTCTACCTGAATCAAGTCTTACTTTATCGGCTAAGGGCATATGATAAGGCAGTCTATGATATAGGGAAATACTTTAACCTGATTTATGATTTTGCGACATATAGACTATTGTAAAGCATGTAAAAAGATGCTAGTGTTAAAATAATCCATTAATTATTGAAATAAGGCTATGGGGTGGCTGGTTTCCTCTAATTAAGGCCAATCTGGCATAAGCCGGGGATGCCCTCGCGATAAGCTTTTTTTAAGTCCGCTAGTAGGGTAGCCGGATACCGAAAAAGGGAGGTTCTTTAATGAAAAAACTAAAATGGTTAAGTATATTTTTAATATTACCTATAGTATTGCTGCTTTTTCCACAGGTTGCTTTAACGGCTAAGGCACCGACTATTGACAAAAGTAATCTGGCTAAAGGTATTATTGCCGTAAAATATGATGAAGGGCAAAAAGCCAGTTATATGATGAGGATTTCTAAAGGCATGGTTTCTGATGATTATCAAGTAGCAACCGCGGTAAACTATCCCTTAACTGCCGGTAATGGCAAGTATAAGGTTACTATAGGGGAATTAGTAGAGGGTAAAAAGTATAAAGTAATAGCAGCGGAAGAAGTTAATCTTGATTTGAAGGATGATAAGGTAGTCTTTTTGCAATCTACCCAGATGATAAACTGGAATGATAAAACTAAAGCAGTAGTCAAAGCCAAGGAACTGGTCAAGAATGCTAAAAATGACGAAGAAAAAATAGGAGCAATATACCGGTATATAGTTAATAATTTTATTTATGATAATGAAAAGGCTAAAGTAGTAAAAACCAGATATGTACCTGACTTAGATGCAACTTATGATGCGGCAACCGGAATTTGTTATGATTATGCTACGATGATGGCAGCTATGTTAAGGAGTGTAGGTATTCCTGCTAAGTTGGTGATGGGATACCATAAGGATGATATAGCTACTTATCATGCTTGGAACAAGGTTTATTTAGACGGCAAATGGGTTACTATTGATACTACTTATGATGCACCGGTAATTCAAGCCGGTTATATGACGCCTATGCTTAAGTTGGATGCTAATTATACGAATGTTCATAAAACCTACTAATCAGCTCCTAAAAGCCTGGTACACATCAAGCAGGTACCAGGCTTTGGTCATATTAGGAAAGCCTGGTTTTCACATTTTTAATTAATGAATACATGGAGCCTAACATCATATCCGGCGGGTAAAGGGCCAGAGCGTCTTTTATATATTGATTAAAGAGTTCTTCAGCTAGTTCCTGTTCACTATAATTATTTTCTAATTTAGTTTTTATGGTGGTAAAAGCTTCTTTAGCTACTGACAAGCTATCCTGATAGAAAAGCTCTGCATCTTCGTTTAAGGGGATATCTCCGTGGGCTACGCCTAAGACTTTGGTGGGATAGGCTTGTAATTTTAAAATGGAATTTATATATTGGTCATAATCCTGAAAAAAGGTAGGGGCTAATTCTCCCGCTTTATTTCTGTATCCCACCGCATCAGATACAAACATTATTTGTTCATCAGCCAGATAGGCGGAAATAGAGCAGGGACTATGACCCGGAGTAGTTAGCATTTTAAGCTGCAGGCCATTGTCAAGCTGTAGGTAATCACCGTCTTTAACTGTCATATCAATATTTATGGCGGTTACATCCCGGTCAGCAGGTCGCTTTTCTAAAAGCTGGTGTTTTATGTAGGCATCTGTGGTGATGGCGTCACCAGCCAACATGGCTTTAATTACGCGTTCTCTGGCTAAAATGTTTTTCCCCGGTTCACTGGCAACAATTTTAGCTTCCGGGAACAGCTCTTTCAAGGCCGGAATACCGCAGACATGGTCAAAGTGTGCATGCATAGCAACGATATATTTAATTTGCGGCTTCTCTTTTAGGTTAAACCAGTCTTTTTTGAATAGTTCCACTGCCGCACTAGTTCCGCATTCAATTAGAGCTGCTTCCTGCTTTCCTACAATATAAAAATTAAAAAAGCCATTGCCCAGCACCATAACATTATCGGTAATATACCGCATTATGTAACCCTCCTTAAAGTCATATTTTTATTAGTTACATACTTATATTGGGACCGCCGAACAGGATTCCCGCTATAAGCAGTATGCGAAAAGCTTCCCAATAAGTGATGACTTTCAGATTAAAGACTTGAGGCATAGTTATATTCCATAACCATTGTAAAAGCCAGGTCATTAAAAATAGAAGTCCGACTACTAGTATCAGCATCATAAAAATATTAGGTCCCATCATCATATAATAATCATTCCTTTCTCTACTTTATTTTTTATATATCATTATCAATCTCATAATTCGTTCGGCGGTTTTTTCTAATAATATCTCGGCATTAACCATTGATTCTTCTAAAGAAATAGGGCCTTCGCAAATAGCAAATAGGGAGTCAAAGCCTTTAGCATATAATTCCTCAGCCCTTACCCCTATATTTCCGGCTAAGGCGATAACCGGAATATTATGTTTTTTAGCTAGACTAGCTACTCCGAAAGGAGTTTTGCCAAAAGCAGTTTGGTAGTCGATACTGCCTTCACCAGTTATGACTAAATCGGCATCAGCCAGTTTTTCATCCAGGGCAGCCACTGCAATGATAATATCAATACCCCGTTCTACTTTAGCTCCTAAGGCAATGAGAGCAGCGCCAAAGCCACCTGCTGCACCGGCCCCGGGAACCTCTAGTACAGGAGCATGGAAGGCTTTCTCCAATAACTGCCCATAGTTATGCAGGGCCTTATCCAGTATCTTTATCATATTTTCATCGGCACCTTTTTGGGGGCCGAACACTGCGGAGGCTCCCTCTGTACCGCATAAAGGGTTAGTCACGTCACAAGCTGCAGTTATTTCACATTCTTTAAGCCGCGGGTCTAAACCGCTAATATCTAAGAACCGGATAGGAGGCAGGCTTTGTCCGCCATAGCCGGTATCTTGTCCGGTTTCATTTAAAAATTTTATTCCTAAAGCTTTAAGAAATCCGCTGCCCCCATCATTAGTAGCACTGCCTCCTAAGCCGATTATGAATTTGCGACAGCCTTTATTTAAGGCATCTATAAAAAGCTGGCCCGTCCCATAAGTCGTCGTATACCAAGGATTTCTTTTATCTTGGGGTACCAGAACTAATCCCGAAGCCGCTGCCATTTCAATTACGGCCGTTTGCCCATCTGCTAAAATAGCATAACCAGCGGTCATATTGTTTAAAAGCGGGTCTTTAACCTCAGCCTTAACCAGTTTACCCCCGGCAGCAGTAAGCAGTGCTGCTACAGTTCCTTCTCCCCCGTCGGCCACTGGGACCTTTACTATTTCCAGGGTAGAATCCGCCTTTTTTAGGCCTTTTTCTACGGCATCTGCCACTTCCTGGGCAGTAAGAGAGCCTTTGAAGGAATCAGGCGCAATTATAATTTTCATTATGCTTTAACTCCGTTGTGCTTTTCCATAAGTTCTAATCTTTCTCCATCCGGGCCAGTAAAGAATACTACTTTACTGCCGGTAATAGAAATACGGGGACTTTCATTGAAGGAAACCCCCATGGCTTCCAGATTAGCCATAGCTTCTTCCACATTATTAACTTCAAAGGCTATATGATCAAATAAGCCCGCACTGCGAGAGGGACGGTCATCTTTAAACTGTAATAACTCAATAATAGATGAGCCGGTTTCTAAAAATATAATATCTAAGTTTTCCGAGGAAAAAGATGCACCTTTTTTTAAGCCTAGTGCTTTAACATAAAAGTCGGCTGATAAGTGACAATCTTTAACTACTAATCCGATATGGTGCATAATAATAAAGCCTCCTTTTCTACTATAATAATGTTTTGATCATGAAAAAATTATATCATTTTACCCGGTAATTTACAGTTTAGCTGGCTGGAATAAAAATGTTATTTTTATTCACTCTGTTTTTCTGGCAAATCATAAATAAAATAAAGTATAATATTACGAGATTATGCATATAATTAATAATTTAAAAGGGAAGTAGGGACAGGTAAGGTTATTAAAAGGAGGATGTTTAATGAGATTGAAAAAAGGTATTGTATTCTTTCTAGTATTGGCCATGATGGCTACTTTTGCAGTAGGGTGCGGAAATTCTAACCAAACTGATGGAGATGGACAAGGACAACAACAAGGAAAAGTAGAAACTCAATTCTTAAATATTGCTACCGGCGGAACTGCTGGAACATATTTTCCTTTAGGTGGAGCAATAATGGAAATACTTAACCAAAATATTGAGGGTATGAATGCTAGTGCTGCAGCAACCGGAGCTTCGGTTGCCAATACTAACCAATTAAATAGCGGAGAAGCTGACTTAGCTTTTATTCAAAATGATATTTCCTATTATGCCTTAAATGGTACAGAAATGTTTACAGACAATAAGATTGATAGTCTAAGAGCTATATCTACTATTTACCCTGAAACTTGCCAGTTAGTAACTTTACAGAAGTTTGGTATTAATAATGTGGCTGATTTAAAAGGCAAAAGAGTAGCCGTAGGCGATAAAGGCAGCGGAGTGGAAGCTAATGCCAGACAAATACTGCAAGCCTATGACATTACTTATGATGATATAAAAGTACAGTATTTATCATTTGCTGAAGCAGCTAATGGTTTAAAAGATGGAAATATTGACGCTGCTTTCATAACCGCAGGCTTTCCCACCGCAGCTATTCAAGATATTTCAGCTCAGCATGAGGTTAAATTAATTAGTATTGATGATGCCATGAGAGATAAACTTATTGCAGAATATCCTTTTTATACTAAAATAACTATTCCAGCCGGAAGTTATCCGAAACAAGATGCTGATGTTGAATCAATTGCAGTTAAAGCTATGCTGGTGGTTACTGACAAAATGGATGACGAACTGGCCTATCAAATAACTAAGGCTATTTACAGTAATCTGGATAGATTAGGGGTAGCCCATCCGGTAGGAAAAACTATTACTAAAGAAGGAGCTAAGGAAGGTATGTCTATACCTTTACACTCCGGAGCAGAAAGATATTTTAACGAATAAGGTCGTGGAGTTTAATGCCGGCAAAAAATCACCTGTATAGATGGGTCGTAGTTAGTTTAGTGGCAGTAACAATAATTGGTGCTTTATTTTATCCGCTTAAAGTCTTATTATTAACTGATGTGAAGCGAAATACAGGCTTAATAATACCCATAAGAAACCAAGCTGGCTTTACCATTGAATATACTCATTCAGTCAATAAAACTAAGGTGCAAGAACATTTTGTTTTTGCACCTGAAAATTGTTTTGTCCTTACTTCCTCAACTTTTCAATCATTAGGGGTAGGTACACCTTTCTTACCAGAAGAAGGGAAATTAGTTAATGATAATGGAGTTTTTTTATTAAGTGATATTAATAGGGATTTCGAATCGATAACTATAGGATTTATGCCTATGGCTAAACAATCAATCTTTTTTAATCAAGTATATTATCAGTTAGAGGATTATTTTATTCCGGGTGCTTTTATTAAAATAGCATGTGAAACGACGTTTCCAATAGAAATCATAGGGCAAATACTTAAGGACGGGAAGGAGGTCTTATATGACTAATCACAGTACTAAACCAGAACAATTAAATCTGGACGAATTTATGGCTAAATATGATCGAGAGTCAGACTTCCGCCGTTATGATGGATTATTCAAATGGGTGGTAGCAATAATTGCTATCAGTTTTTCGTTATTTCAAGTTTATACCGGAATATGGGGAAGTTTAGAGGCTCACCTGCAAAGGGCAGTTCACCTTTCCTTTGCGATGGCGTTAGTGTTTCTTTTATATCCAACCCGAAAATCTTGGTCAAGAGAGCATTTGCATCTTATAGATGGAATTCTGGCTATAGTGGCAGCAGCTCTCCCTTTATATATAGTGTTTTACTATCAAGACTTGGTATTAAGGTCGGGTATTCCTACTTTATCAGATGTAATTATTGGGGCTTTAGGAGTATTAATGGTCTTAGAGGCAGCACGTAGGGTAGTGGGATGGCCGATTGTTACCATTGCCGTTTTATTTATTGCCTATGCTTTAGCCGGGCCTTATATTCCAGGAGTTTTTGCCCATCGGGGAGTTACCTTATCCCAGTTATCAGCTCATTTATATTTTACAACTGAAGGGGTGTTTGGAATACCTTTAGGGGTTTCGGCTACCTTTATATTTTTGTTTATTTTATTTGCCGCTTATTTGGAAAAGACGGGTTTAGGTAAATTCTTTATTGATTTGGCTAATGCGGTAGCAGGTTGGGCCCGGGGAGGACCGGCTAAAGTGGCAGTTCTCTCCAGTGCTTTAATGGGGACTGTATCAGGCAGCTCAGTGGCTAATGTTGCAGGTACCGGAAGTTTAACTATTCCCATGATGAAAAAGTTAGGTTATAAACCGGAGTTTGCCGGTGGGGTAGAAGCGGCCGCTTCTACTGGTGGCCAGTTAATGCCGCCGATCATGGGCGCTGCAGCATTCCTAATGGCTGAATTTGTGGGCATACCCTATATTGAGGTAGCTAAAGCAGCTATAATACCTGCATTGTTATACTTTACCGGAGTAATGTTAGTAGTACATTTAGAAGCTAAAAAGGAAGGCTTAGAAGGGCTGCCCCGTGATCAACTGCCTAGAATCAAAAAGGTATTAGTTGAGAGAGGTCATTTAGCATTACCACTTATAGCCGTAGTATATCTCTTAGTGGCTGGATATACACCGATGAGAGCAGCTCTATGGGCCATCGGATTAACGATTCTATCCTCCATGTTAAGAGCTTCAACCCGGATATCGGTAAGAGATATTATTAAAGGCTTAGAAGATGGAGCCAGATCTGCTTTAGGAGTAGTTATTGCTTGTGCCACAGCCGGAGTAATAATCGGAGTAGTAACTAAAACCGGTTTAGGCTTGAAGTTAGGCTCAGTATTAATCGATTTAGCCGGTGGTTTTCTCTTACCGACTCTGTTCTTTACGATGATAACTTCATTACTGTTAGGTATGGGAGTACCGACTACAGCTAATTATGTAATTACTTCAACTATTGCCGCCCCTATAATTTTGCAATTAGGAGTGCCGGCTCTGGCCGCCCATATGTTTGCGTTTTATTTTGGAATTATTGCTGATGTTACTCCGCCAGTAGCCCTGGCTGCTTTTGCGGGAGCCGGCATAGCGCGAAGTGACCCCTTAATGACGGGAGTTAATGCCTTTAAATTAGCGATTGCGGCTTTCCTAATACCTTATATATTTGTTATGTCACCTTCTATGCTGATGATAGATACCAATATAGCCCAGGTTTTACAGATTATTGTTACTTCGCTTTTAGGCATGCTGGGTATAGCTGCGGCGGTAACGGGGTATTTCATTAACCATGCTAAATGGTATGAGCGCATTATATTTTTTGTCGGTGGCCTACTCATGATAGATCCCAGTTTATCAACTGATTTTATTGGTTTAGGTTTACTGGTAGGAGCGTTTATTATACAAAAGTTACGCCATAAAGAAACATTATAAAACAGACTATTTTTAATGCGGGAGATCTGATAAAGGTCTCCTGATTTTATTTTCTGCACTTTTTTGGCATACTAGTAATGAGGATTTCAATTGAACTATAAGGAGGATTTTTAGATGACCCAAATAAAGAAAAGAAGTGACATAGATGAAAAATATAAATGGAAGCTGGAAGATGTATATGCTAGTGAAGAGGCTTGGGAAATTGATTATGCGGCAGCTAAAAAGCTGATAGCTGCCATTGAAGCTAAGAAGGGCAGGCTCGGTAATTCGGCTGACGAGCTACTAGCGGTCTTACAGCTTAGTGATGAGTTGGAAATAAAGGCAGATCAGCTATATGTTTATGCTAAAATGCGCCGTGATGAAGATAATTCTAATAATAAATATCAGATCTTATATGACCGGGCGGAAAATCTGGCGGTACAAGTCCGTAGTGCTACATCATTTATGGTACCTGAGATTATTAGTATTCCTGAGGATAGGCTTAAAAGCTATTTAGAAGAAAATAGTGAACTGGCAGTTTATAAGCATTTTACTGATCAATTGTTAAGACAAAAACAGCATATTTTATCTCCCGAGGAAGAAAAGATATTAGCTATGGCGGCTGATGTAGCGTATGCTTCTTCTAATATTTTTTCCATGCTTAATAATGCCGATATTAAGTTTGGGAAAATAAAAGATGAAAACGGGCAAGAGATAGAATTAACTAAAGGGCGGTATGGACGTTATATGGAAAGTGACGACAGGCGGGTAAGGCAAGAGGCCTTTGCTGCTCTGTACAAATCTTATACTGAATTAAAAAATACTATTGCTACGACTTTGAGCTCCAGTGTGAAAAAGGATATTTTTTATGCCCGTACCCGTAAATATAATTCGGCTTTAGAAGCAGCCTTAGCCCAGGATAATGTTGAGGTGGAGGTTTATGAAAAGTTAATTGCCACGGTGCATGCTAATCTGGATAAGCTGCATAAGTATATGAGCCTGCGCAAAAAGCTGTTAAAAGTGAATGAATTGCACATGTATGATGTATATGTCCCTTTAATTCAAGATGTTAAAATGGATATTCCTTATGAAGAGGCGAAAAGGTTAGTTATTAACGGTTTGCAGCCATTAGGCAGCGAGTATTTAGCTAAACTGGAGGAAGGCTTGGAGGCAGGCTGGATTGATGTTTACGAAAATGAAGGTAAAACTAGCGGAGCTTATTCTTGGGGCAGTTATAAAACTCACCCCTATGTATTGTTAAACTTTGATGATAAATTAGATGATGCTTATACATTAGCACATGAAATGGGGCATTCCATGCATACGTATTATTCTAATCTCACCCAGCCCTATGTTTACAGCCAATATAGCATATTTGTAGCCGAAGTAGCTTCAACGGTAAATGAGTCTTTGCTGATTGATTATATGATTAAAGAGGCTAAGGATGAAAAAGAAAAAATGTATTTAATTAACCATTATTTAGAGCAATTCCGGGGTACTCTTTTCCGCCAGACTATGTTTGCCCAGTTCGAGAAAATCATCCACGAGGAAGTGGAGAAGGGAGAAGCTTTAACTCCCGAAGCTCTTAGCTCCATTTATTTAGAGCTTAATAAAAAATATTATGGCCCGGAAGTAGTATTAGATGAGGAGATAGCTATGGAATGGGCCCGGATTCCCCATTTTTATTCAGCTTTTTATGTTTATAAGTATGCGACCGGTTTTTCAGCGGCTACGGCGCTTAAGGAACAAATTTTACAAGAAGGTGAACCGGCGGTAAAACGCTATATTGATTTTCTTAAAGCGGGCAGCTCCGATTATCCGGTAAATGTTTTGCAAAAAGCGGGAGTTGACTTAACCAAGCCGGAACCAGTCCAGGAGGCGTTAGACTATTTCGGCCGCTTGGTAGATGAAATGGAAAAGCTAGTTTAAAAGAATGTAAACTGCCCCATTGTCAGGTTAACAATGGGGCAGTTTTATTTTTTGGGGCGCCATATGAAGAAAACATTATTTTCTTACATAATAATTATCCTTCAGAGCCATGATTATTTTTTCTTGCAGCAAATATTTGATGTGATTATTGATGGTCATACGGTTCCAGAAAATATCGTAAATATCATGTATTTCCCGGAAGGTTAATTCGTAGAGAACGGCAATATTTCTGGGGGTTGCTAGATAATCATACAAATATTCGTTACGGTCGGTTACTACTTTTTTATAACGCTGCAATTTATATTTTAGATCATCTTCCTGAATGCGGCGGTGGGAGGAAATTATCATGCGGGGGTTAATCTCTTCAATTTTATTTATAGATGATATTAAACTGCCTACATCACTAGTGGAATTATTATATAAAGGGCCGGAAGCTACCAAGTCCAGGTCGCCGGAAAACAAGATATTTTCCAGCTCAAAATAAAAGCCAAAATGCCCCACGGAATGTCCGGGAAGATGTACAGCCCGGATATTGATATGGCCGGTATTGATTATTTTATTATCATATAGAGTTTCCCCAATTTTTATATAACGAAATCCGGGTTTAACCGGTACATTTTTAGTATCTACAGTCCTTATTGCCCCAAAGGGGGGACGAGATTGGTATTCCGGCATTATTTTCTCCCAGAAATCATAACCGAAATTTTCTTCATAGCTGCTTTCTTGCTGATATATAGGTACTTCCAGTTCACTGGCCATAAAAACAGCCTTAGTGAACAGGGTATTACAGTGCATATGGTCAAAATGGGCATGACTGAACAAACCATAGGCGACCTTTTCTTGATCAATATTGCTATATGCTTGAATACCGGCCCCAAAATCTATAATGGTCGGGTAATTATCATCAATCCACAAACTATTGCTATAAGGGAAAACCGGTACTTGATTCGGGGGAATAAAATACATTCTACTAGCGATTTTCTGCATTACTACCTCCATGGATATTTTAAAAAATCAATATAATATATATTATATTGCATTATTCATGCCAGTTAACAATACTAAGTCTCATTTAAAGGAAAGCCAAGCTGGTTGGGAAAAGGGATGGATTTAGTGGTGCTGGAAAAGGTGATACAACTATTTAGTTTTGTGTAGCCTTATGCTACACTTGTATTAATGTGTAACAAGGATGAGGCAGAATTATCTAGGAGGTTTTTCGGTGGCTATTTTTTATGATCACGAGCATGTAGCAGCAGAGAAGGAGAAATTTATATCTAGTAACTACTGTACCAACATAAGACCTGAAATCTCGAATTCATGGCTGCGTTCCCAAGAAAATGATATTAACCCTAATGCCCCGAAGCTTCCCCCCTTACCTCCCCTTGAACAGACGCTCCGCTTAGTTACAGAATACTCAAGATATATAAAGAAAGCATTTATAGACTTTTATGAAAAAAAACATATTATGCTTGATACGGTAGGAGCAGTTATCTTTTATCTAGATAAAGACTTAAACATTTATATCCGGGAAGGAAATAGAGAACTATATAAAAAACTTAAAGAAATCAACTTGGCTTTTGGAGCTAATTTAGGGGAAAACCTTATCGGTACTAATGCGGCAGCATTAGCAGCGAAAACTAAACAAGAAAGTTGGGTATTTGGTAATGAACATTATATAAATGCCTTGCACAACTATTTTTGTGCGGCGGTACCGGCATCTTCTCAATATAAACGGGAGGTATATATTATGCTGGTAGCTCCTATGGATAAGTTGAATCCCCAGATGCTGGATCTTTTCAAATTTATACTGGCTACCGAAAACACCTTTGCTGAAGCAGTGCATAATCTTGATCTATCCATTAAAGATGAAATCGTAAAAATGAACATGGAAGAAAATGATTCCATGCTTATTATAACTGATAGTTCGGGAATAATTATCGGTGCCAACCATTGTTTCTTTAATACCTTTGGCACTAATTTATCGGACACGGTGGGCAAGCATATCAATAAAGTTCTGCCTGAATTAGAAAAGAGTTTAGAACTCCTAAATAGGGGGGTTAAAATATCAACTCAGGAGGTTCATTTTCCCCAACTGCATATTCCAGAAAAGGTATTTTATATTGATGCTAAGATAATGAGAAAAAATGATAAAGAATTGGGCACGGTCATAACTTTATCCAGCAAGAAGAATATCCAAAATATTGTAAATAAGGTAGTTGACTTTAGTGCCCGATTTACTTTTGCTGATCTTTTAGGTAATGACCCCCATTTTATTAACAGTAAAAAACTGGCTATAAAAGCTGCTAAAAGTTCCAGCAATGTTTTGATTGTAGGAGAAAGTGGAACTGGCAAAGAGTTGTTTGCTCATGCTATTCATAATGGGGGAGAACGAAAAAAAGGACCTTTTATTACTATTAACTGTGCGGCCCTACCTAAAGAGCTTATTGGCAGTGAGCTATTTGGCTATGTAGATGGTGCTTTTACCGGTGCGCGTAAAGGCGGAGCAGCCGGAAAATTTGAATTAGCTAATGGGGGAACCCTATTCTTGGATGAAATCGGGGAGATGCCTTTAGATATGCAAGCCGTTTTACTAAGAGTCTTAGAAGATAAGATGGTGACCCGTATAGGCGGTTCCAATGCGAATTTTATAGACGTACGGTTAATTGCTGCCACTAATCAGAATTTACGCCAATTAGTTGATGAAAAAAAATTCCGTCTTGATCTGTACTATCGTTTAAATGTACTGAAAATAGAAATGGTACCCTTAAGAAAACGCCCCCAAGATATTCCTTTTTTAGTGGAATTTTTTCTAAAACAATTTGCTTTAGTATTAGATAGAGATATAATGGAGCTTACCCCTGAAGCCATGAAAGCCTTTAAAAGTTATCCCTGGCGGGGGAACATCCGGGAATTAAGAAATATGGTGGAAAGAATTGTAAATAATGCTACCTCTAATCAAATTGGATTAAATGATCTTCCCGCCGATATCCTCAGTAATAATGCAGATGCCCCAATAATTATTAACCAAAAGATTGCTTATGGGGAAATGATTATACCTAAAATAAGAGAAGAATTTGATGAACTGGAAGAAAATATGATTAGAGATTTACTGGAAAAACATAAGGGCAATAAATCCCAAGTAGCTGCCGAGTTAGGAATTGCCAGAACCACTTTATATAGAAAGTTAAAAAAAATGAGTTGATTAAATAGCATAAAACCTTACTAGTGAAGTGTAGCCGTATTGAATACGGGCTACATTTTTTTTTGGCTTTTTATAATGGCTCATTAGTTGTTGCGTGGAGGTACAGGTGTAGCTGGTTATTGTACTGTAGCGCTACAACTCGAACAGTGTTAAAAGCCCATAAAATTAGGGTTTATCTAACTGGCATGATTATTGCTTTATTGGATAGTCAATCAAGTGAAAATCTTGACCCCAACCATTAGCAGGGAGGTGTTAATTCGCATCTTTATTAAGAATTAATGATTAGAACTAAGGAGTGAATTTTACGATGGATTTTAGAAAGACCGATGAACAGGAATTATTATTGGAAAGTTTAGATGAGTTTTTCCAAAGTGCTGAATTTGGCGAGAGCTATATTCAGGAATGTGAGAAAAAACAAGTCCCGGTAATAGAATTCAGAAAAGCCATGATTGATGCCGGGTTTGGATTATTAGGAATCCCCGAAGAATATGGCGGAACCGAGGTAGACACTCAAACTATGATAATGGTATGCGAAAAAATCGGTAGTTATGGATATCCACCCGGATTAGGGGCTATTCTACAGGTTGATGATATATTAGCTTTTGGCAATGAAGAGCAAAAAGCCACGGTTATGGAAGAATTGCAGGAAGGCAAAGGCATGGGATTTTGCTTAGGTATAACTGAACCTCAGGCTGGCTCAGATAATAGTCAACTGGCTACATCTTATATACGCAAGAACGGAAAGGTCTACATAAATGGCCATAAGACTATGATTACAGATGCCGACCGCATTAAAAACATGCTATGTCTGGCCCGAAATCCCGAAGCTACTGATCCCCGTCAAGCTATATCCATGTGGATGGTGCCTATGGATGCCCCCGGTATAAAAATCGAGAAATTTGAAAAAGTCGGCAATAAGCTTAGAAGCATGTGTGATGTATACCTTAATAATGTTGAGGTGGAAGAAAAGGATTTAGTAGGTGTGGAAGGAAACGGATTTGTACAGTTAATGCAAAACTTTGAGGTTGAGCGTTTAGTTTTAGCGGCTGAATCTTTAGGATATGCCGTTTGTGCCTACAATGATGCAGTTAAATATGCTACTCAAAGAGTTCAATTCGGTCAGGCTATCGGACAGTTCCAATTAATCCAGGAAATGATTGTTAATATGCATACCAAAATCGAAAATATGCGCAATCTCCTTTATAAGTGTGCCTGGGAAAAAGACCATGATATAAATATTAATGCATCTGCTGCCGTAGCTAAGCTATATTGTGCCCAAGCTGCTTTTGAGGTGTGTGATGATGCTATGCAGATATTTGGCGGTTATGGTTATGCCAGTGATAACAGAGTATCCAGATTATGGAGAGATGCCCGCTTAAATCGTATTGGCGGGGGTACCGACCAAATTATGATTCGGGTTGCCAGTAAAGCAATTTTAAAAGAATTTGCTAAAAAAAGATAATTGCTGCCGGCGCGATTTTATTCCTTTTCCCTTATATGTAATGGCTAATAATATGTAAGGAGTTGAAAGTTTAATGGATACTAAAAGAACGTTACAGATAGTTCTTCCTATAATAATTGGTGCAATTATCGCAATGATTACCCCGCCGGAAGGCTTAGAGAAGGCTGCTATGATATTTATGGGTATATTTGTTTGTGCTATATTTTGGCTGGTCTTTCGGGTTATTGACGAACATGTTGTAGTTATTATAGCTATGACCTTATTTGTGGTATTTAATATTACCGATTTTTCGGCGGCTTTTGCCCCGTTTGCCGGGGCCTCGGTGTGGCTCGTTATTGCCGCCTTTGGAATTTCTGCTGTAGTGGGAAAAACGGGTTTGCTCAAACGTATTTCTTTTAAAATATTAAGCTTGTTCCCGGAAAATTATAAAGGGCAAATTGCCGCTTTATTTGCCAGTGGATTAGTAATCAGCCCTTTAATTCCAAGCTTAACCGCCAAAGCGGTTATTCTCGCACCATTTTCGGCTACTGCATCCAGCTCCTTAGGATACAAAAAAGGCAGCAACGGTTCGCGGGGCATGTTTGCGGCCATGTGGATTTCAAGTGGTATTTTTGGTTGTGCCTTTTTAAGTGGAGCTATCCCGGTGGTTACCATGTTAGGTTTTATGCCTCCGGAAACAGCCGCAGAATTTACTTGGGTTAAGTGGTTTGCTTCCTCTTGGTTGTGGCTACTGGTATTAGGCATTTTGAGCTTTATTGCCATAATGATAGTTTGTAATCCTGAAAAGGATGAAGTAGCAGTTCATATCGAAAAAGGTTTTGCTAAGAAAAGCTTAGACGCGCTGGGAACCATAACCAGAGATGAAAAAATAGCCGGATTTCTTCTGGCGGCAGCTTTGTTAGGCTGGATGACAAGCCAATTCCACGGTATTGATTCTACCAGTTGGGCTCTTATTATTTTATTCCTTATGGCAGTATTCGGATTATTTGATGCTAAGGATTTTAAAAATTTAGCCTGGGGAACCGTTTTCTTTGTAGGTGGTATTTTCTCGTTAGCTGCTTTAATTTCTAAGTTAAGTATTCACACTTGGCTGGGAGGAATTATCACTCCTATTTTAGGGCCCCTGGCAGTAAATCCCTACCTGCTAATCCCTATCATATGTATAGCAGTTTATATTGTTCGGGCAGTTGTCATTTCCCAAACGGCAGTAACAGCCCTTTTCTATGCTGCTCTGGTTGGGGTTACCCAAGCGGTGGGCATCCATCCTTTTGTACTGCTGTTTGTTACCTATATGTCTACTTTAGTCTGGCATTTCTCCTTTACTAATGTAACTTATGTAGCCGCCTTGGGAGCTACGGGGGGCGGTATGGTAGATCATAATGATAACCAGCCTATGAATATAGCTTTTATGGTAATTAATTTGATTGCCTGTACCGCAAGTATTCCTTTATGGCAGATAATGGGCTTTATTAGTTAATTCCTTAAATGATTCAGATAAAAAGAGGTGATATTTTGAATATTATTGCATGTTACAAATTAGTACCGGAAGAACAAGATTTGATAATAAATGCTGACCGTACCCTGGCTTGGGATAAAGCCGAGTGGAAGATAGGGGCTTATGATCTTAACGGGGTAGAGGCAGGAATGCAATTAGTTGAAGCGATAGGAGGGAAAGTTACCGCCTTAAGTGTGGGTGATAAAATACTGGAAAATGCCAAATTGAAAAAAGCCATTTTATCACGGGGCCCGGAAGATTTAGTTACGGTAGTTGATAATGGCTTAAAAGATTTGGATGGACATAACACCGCTAATCTTTTAGCCGAAGCTATTAAAAAAATAGGTGAATATGATCTGGTTATTTGCGGGGAAGGTTCCGCAGATCTATACGCCCAACAAGTAGGTTCACAATTAGGAGAATTGTTAGGGGTAACAACTTTAAATTCTGTCAGCAAAATTACTCCCCAAGCCGGCAAAATCATGGTGGAGCGAACCTTGGAAGATGAAGTAGAAGTTTTAGAAGTAACCCTTCCGGCAGTATTATCCGTTACTACTGATATAAATGTACCTCGTATTCCCACCCTTAAAGAAATTTTAGCTGCCGGTAAAAAACCGGAAACTAAATGGAGTTTGAGTGATTTAGGGATAAGTATTATGAATACCGTTGAGTATATAAGCACCAAGGCTTCTGAACAAACTGAACGCCAACGTATAATTCTGGAGGGAGCCAGTGAAGAAAATATAACTAAATTATATGAATATATTCAACGGGAGCTGGGTTAGAAGGAGGTATAACATGAGTTTGTTGGATAGAGTATTCGTTTTCGCGGAAAAGGCAGCTGCTATAGATGAAATCTGTGCCGCAGGACGTTTTTGCGCCCAGGAAGTTGACTTGGTGCTAATCGGGAACCTGGAGGATGCTAAAAAAGGGATTGCTTTAGGCGCAGATAAAGTGTACTGCTTAGGAGAAACTGGACAGGATAAAATGGTGGAAGATTTTCTTCCTACTCTAATTGACTTAGTTAAACAGGAAAAGCCTCAGGCGGTAATCATAAAAGCCAGTATTCGGGGCCGGCTTATAGCAGCCAGACTGGCGGCTGCTTTAGGGACTAGTGTCTTAACTGATGCGGTGGCCTTAAAAGTAGAGGAGACCTCTTTAATAAGCAAAAAAAGAATTTTCGGTGGGGTAGCTTTTCGGGAAGAAAAAGCTACCGGAGAAGTTAGTGTTGTTGCCATAGGTGCTGGAGTATTTGCTCCCTTGGAGCCAGATAAGGTCAGAACCGGGGAGATAGTAGAAGTGAATTTTGTGCCGCCCGCCCATCAAGTCAAATGCATGGCAGTGAAACCCCGGGCTAGTGAGCAGGTAAACTTACCGGT
Organism: Bacillota bacterium; assembly: GCA_023395515.1. Classification (GTDB taxonomy): domain Bacteria; phylum Bacillota; class Syntrophomonadia; order Syntrophomonadales; family Syntrophomonadaceae; genus JAAYRQ01. The sequence continues at coordinate 20,491 of JAEWZB010000022.1, read as the reverse complement.
AGCTAAAAGAGTTGTTTGCGCAGGCCGGGGAATAGCGGCTCAGCAGGATTTAGATTTAGTAAGAGAATTAGCCAATCTGCTGGAGGCAGAAATAGGATGTACCCGTCCTATTGCCGAAGGTGAACACTGGATGGGAAAAGAGCGTTATGTAGGGGTCTCCGGGGTCATGCTCAAACCTGACATCTATATAGGGGTAGGTATATCGGGACAGATTCAGCACATGGTAGGAGTAGATCAAGCTGGTATTATTGTGGCCATAAATAATGATAAAAGGGCTCCCATATTCCAATATGCGGATTATGGTATTGTTGATGATCTGTATACAGTATTACCTGCTTTAATGGAAAAGTTTAAGAACTAACTCAATTTTATTAAACAGTGGGGAAGATGGATTATTTCCTACTAGGCAAAGAAACCAAAGGAGGAAAAACTAATGGCTAAAAAAACTGATATTCCGGAATTTGGACTTTTATCCGATTTGAAGGTTGTTCATGCATCTACGGTTGTAGCAGGACCTATTGCAGCAGAATTAATGGCTGAAATGGGAGCTGATGTCATATGGATCGAGAGTACCTTAGCGATTGATACCAACCGGGGCAAGGGGGGCATGGGAGCCGAATCAGAACGAAGAAACATGAGAAATATTTCCTTAAATATTCCGAGTCCAGAGGGCAAAAAGATACTGGCAGCTCTATTAAAAGATGCCGACATATTTATTGAATCTTCTAAAGGTGGCCAGTGGGAAAAATGGGGTTTAAGTGATGAAGTGCTTTGGTCGTGGAACCCCAAGCTGGTTATAGCTCACCTGTCCGGGTATGGTCAATCAGGTGACTCCGAATATGTTATTAGAGGGGCTTATGATCCTATAATGCAAGCTTTTGGGTGTATGATGCACTTAAATGGATTTCCCGACCGTGCCCCGGTAGCAGCACGGGAAATTCCCACCGATTATTATGCCGGCCTTTTGACCTTAGGGGTTTCATTAGCAGCAGTACGCAAGGCACAAAAAACTGGCAAAGGGGAAAGCCTTGATGTTGCTCAATATGAAGCAGCCATTCGTTTCCAAAATCAGCGTCCTATGGATTGGTTAACCCGCGGTGTTCCTTCGCCCCGGGTGGGAAACCATAACGATGTAACTGCCGGTTGGGGCGCTTATACCTGTAAAGATGGCAATGATGTTTATATGATGTGGCTGGGGCCTTCGGTTATGAAGCAAGGTTTGCCGCTTTTTGGCCTGGAATTCGGCTCAGAATTGTTCCCCAGTGATAAAAACTTTGCGCCTTTAAATACTCCCGGTGGGGACCTTTTGGAAGAAAAGCTAGCTGAATTATGTGCATCTCATACTGCCTTAGAAGTAGAAAATATACTAGTTAATGCAGGTGTGACTTGCAGTCGTATTATGGATTATAAAATGGCGGAAGAGCACCCGCACTATATGGCCCGTGAAACCATTACCGAATGGGAAGCAACCGATGGCAGAAAAGTTAAAGGTATAAACATTGTACCCAAGTTAAAAAATTATCCTGGTCAAATTTGGCGGGGTTGCCCCACTACCGGTATGGATAATGAGGATATATTAGAAGAGGCTGGTTTCACCGCTGCGGAGATTGAAGCTTTTTATGCCAATAAAATTATTCGCAAACTATAATTTAAACAGCCAAGGAACAGAGGTGAGATTATGGACGGGAGCAAATTTGATGCAATAATAGTGGGGGCCGGGGTTGCAGGTTCGGTGGCCGGATACATTTTAGCCCAGGCAGGGTTGGAAGTATTGATAGTAGAACGCGGCAACTTCGCGGGGGCTAAAAACATGACCGGGGGCAGACTCTATAGTCATAGTTTGGAGCGGATAATACCAAATTTTGCAGCTACGGCTCCGATAGAACGAAAAATAATAAATGAAAAAATCAGCATGCTTACCCCGGACAGTGCCACGACTATTGATTATAAATCGACTAGATTAGCCCAGCCAGACAGTGATTCCTATACGGTTTTAAGAGCTGATTTTGATAGGTGGCTAGCGGATAAGGCCGAAGAAGCCGGAGCGGTTATCGCCACCGGGATTTTGGTGGATAAGTTACTGGTAAGAGATAACCAAGTAGTAGGTATTATAACCGGGGAAGAAGAAATGGAGGCCGAAGTAGTAGTCCTGGCTGATGGGGTTAATTCTCTGCTGGCTGAGCAGATAGGAATGAAGCAAAGGGTAACTCCAGCACAAGTGGCGGTGGGAGCTAAGGAAGTAATTGAACTGTCGGCAGAAATAATTCAACAGCGTTTTAATCTTAGCCAAGAAGAGGGTATATCATGGTTATTGGCCGGTTCAGTTACGGACGGATGCACGGGCGGAGGATTCTTATATACCAATAAAGAGTCTATATCCTTAGGGATAGTATGTACCCTTAGCGAGCTAGACCATACGGATAAAACTGTGCCGCAAATGATGGAAGAGTTTAAGGCGCATCCATTAATAGCTCCTTTAATAAAAGACGGAAAAACCGTGGAATACTCAGGACATTTAGTTCCTGAAGCCGGTTATAATATGCTGCCTGAATTATATCGGGATGGAGTTGTGATAGTAGGGGATGCGGCCGGATTAGTAATAAATACCGGCTATGCAGTGCGGGGCATGGACCTGGCTATTGCTTCGGCTGAATATGCGGCTAAAGCTATTATTCAGGCTAAGGAAAAGAATTCTTTTACTGCCTCTGACCTGTCTATTTATCAACGTTTACTGGAAGAAAGTTTTGTGTTAAAGGATATGAAGCTTTATAAGGATTTTCCCGCGTTCATGGAAAATCCCCGGGTATATAAAGATTATCCTAATCTGTTGGCAGATTTGATGGCCGATATGTTTATCATGGACGGAAAACCGGCTGTTCCTATTATTAAAAAGGTTATGAAGCATTTGAGAAAAATCGGCTTATGGAACTTACTTAAAGATGCCTGGAAAGGGGGAAGAGCCCTATGAGTATGACTATTGAGGAAAAGCTGGGAGTAAACAAATTTCACGTAGACGAAGGCTATGCCCATATAACTATTAATAAAGATTATCCGGACCTGAAGGAAAAACAGAAACTGGTTCAGGCTTGCCCGGCCGGTATTTATAAATTAAATGCCGATCAAAGCCTTAGCTTCGATTATGCCGGCTGTCTGGAATGTGGTACCTGTAGGGTATTAGCCCTGGGAACGGTGGTAAAAGAATGGAATCATCCTAAAGGTGAGTGCGGAATAGAATTTCGGTATGGATAGAAGGAGCGTTATTATATCTATCCGGTAATAAGATAAATTCTAAAAAATTAATCTTAATTCATAGAACGGACATTCCGGCTAACTGGAAGGATAATATTAATATCTCAACTAGGGGGAAGCTAGAAAAGTATTGGGGTTGGGATATGGTCAAGAGAAATATTTCCAAGTGAAAGTCTATTGGAGGTAATAATATGTACGGAGTTGGATATTTCTTAATACGCAATGCTACCTGTTATCCAGACAGAACCGCCTTGATATTTGAAGATAAAGAATTTACTTATGATGAGCTAAACCAAAGAACCAATATCTTGGCCAACAATTTAACTGCCTTAGGCATTAATAAAGGCGATAGGGTAGGATTCATATTACATAATTGTGATCAGTTTGTAACCTTGTTTTTTGCCCTACAAAAGATCGGCGCAGTAGCAGTACCTTTAAACTATCGCCTTTTGGCCCAAGAAATTGCCGGGAATCTCGATTATGCCGAGTGTAAAGCTCTTATTTATGGTCATGAATATACCCAAACTATTTTACCGGCCAGGGCGAATAGCCCATTTCTTAAAATATTCATTCGTTGTGGTGGTAATGATACCCTCCCGCAAGGTGATTGGGACTTAGACCTGCTCTGTGCAACCGGTTCTAAAGAAGAACCGGGAATAGAAATAAATGAAAAAGACTGGTCGGTAATTATGTATACCAGTGGGACAACCGGGATACCTAAGGGAGTGGTACGTACTCACCGCATAGTCCGGGATTATGCCACCATGTTTGCTTCCGAAAATAATTCTCCTAAGGACAAAAGAGAAATATTATTGACCCATAGTCCCCTATTCCATACGGCTGGACTAGGGTTACTAATGAAGATAATGGCCTTAGGGGGTACCTTTATTCCCCTGCATAGAGCCGAAGGGGAAGAAATACTGGAGATGATAGATAAGCATCGTGTCACGCAAGTGTTACTAATACCACCGGTACTGTATATGCGGTTAACTGAGGTTGCAGGCAGAGAAAAATATGACCTCAGTTGTGTTGAGGAAGCCCAGACCTCCGGGGGTAAAAACTCCCTGACTTATACAGAAAAGATGTTAGAACTATTTCCCCGAGCTAAAATCAAGACTTCATACGGGTCTACAGAAGTAGGAGCTTCAACTAGTATGGTTTTGAGTAAAGAGGAAATTGAAAAAAACCCTAAGCTAATACATAGTACCGGGAAAATTAGCAATTTCTCAGAAATGCGGCTGGTAGATGGATCTGGTCAAGATGTTGCCCGGGGAGAAATAGGAGAAGCCATAATCAGATCGACCTTTATTTTTGACCATTATTTGAAGCAGCCGGAGTTGACCGAGGCAGCGGTTAAAGGCGGTTGGTACTATAGTAATGATTTATTTTACCAAGACGAAGAGGGCTTCTATTATATGGTGGACCGCAAAGATGACATGATTAAGACGGGGGGAGAAAATGTTTATCCTCAGGAGGTAGAAGGTATTTTAAGAAATCATCCTGCTATAGAAGATTGTGCAGTAATAGGAGTGTCTGATGATGAATTCGGTGAATCCGTAGGTGTAGCTATCATAATTAAACCGGGCGAGCAGCTTACTGCAGAAGAAGTTATACGCTTTTGCCGTAATAATATGGCTAGTTACAAAAAACCTCGTTATATCGGATTTATCGATAAATTACCCCTAAATAGTGCTAATAAGATACAAAAGCAGGTGCTCCGTGAGCGTGCTAAAGAGATTTTTCAGCTAAAGGCCGAGTAATAAAATGCTGGCTAACTTCTCATTAGGAGGATGATTTTGTATGAAAACACAATATATTATGTTCGCATATTTAGCCATAACTATTGGCATTGGTTTTTATATGCTGCGCAATAATAAAACTGTACAAGATATGTTTATTGCTAAAAGCGGACTGCCTTTACTTTTAGTTATACCATTAGTATTTGGCGAAGTTCTGGGCGGAGCAGGTACAGTAGGTAACTGTGCAGAAGCTACCAGAATGGGAATGTCGGCAGTATGGGCTACATGGGGACTAGCGTTGGGATGCATAGCTTATGCCTTGTTGTTTTCCAAGTTCTTTCGGGTGGCTGGAGCTACTAAAGGTATAATGTCATTAGCCGAAGGTTATGAAATTATTTTTGACAAAAGAACTAAAGTTGTAATGTTAATAATTGTGGCTTTGGTTTATTCCATATTATTTGCTCTACAGCCAGTAGCAGCTACTGCCATTCTGGCTCCAATGTTTGGCGTGGATAAAGGAACTATGCTGGCTATTGTCGGTATATTATTTATAATATTAGCTGTCAGTGGAGGATTAAAAGGATTAGCCTGGGTAAATGTAATTCATTCCTTTGTTATGTATCTAGGTATGTTGATAGTAGCAGTGGCAGCAGTATCTTTGGTAGGTGGAATAGGGGCGGTAAAACTTGCTGCACCTAGTGAATATTTTAGCTTTTTTAACCCTAGTGTACTGACAGTAATAATTTGGATAACAGGAACAATACTTTCGCAAATGAATAGTGCCCTTATGGTTAACGTTACTTTAGGAGGAAAAACACTACAAGCAGCCAATAGGGGAATAATTATTGCGTCTATATTATTGTTACCATTTGCTTTGTTTCCGGCTATTATTGGTATAGTTGCCCATGTGGCCATGCCTGGTATAGCTGCGAATGATGCCCTATATGTTTTATCAGAAAGTATTAGTCCCTGGCTCGGGGGCTTAGCCTCCATGGCAGTAATAGCAGCTATCTTTTCTACTGCTCCGGCCCTGTTGTTAGTAGTTGGTACAACTTTAACTCAAGATTTGTTTAAATCATTTATTAAACCAAATGCTAGTGACAAGGAAACGATATTCTTTGCCCGGGTATGTATAGTAGTAGTGGGATTGTTGGCGGTATATTTCGGTTCTAAAACCTCCTCGATTTTTTCTTCCATGTTGGGAGCTTTCCAAATACGATCCATTGCCGGCTTAGTTTTGCTCTTTGCTCTTTTATGGCCCCGGGTAGATGCCAGAGCTGGTTTTTGGAGTATTTTATCAGGTGGTAGTGTAGCAGCTTTTTGGTTCTTCACCGGAAAGCCTGGGGGAATTGAGCCCTTAATACCGGCTGCTTTGGTAGGTATTTCGGTTTTGCTGATTTTAACCTTCCTGAGTAAAGAACCAATTTCCCAAGGATATGCTACCTATCAGGAAATGCTCGCAGAATATAATTATAGAGAAGGAAATAATTATAAGTCAGGAATGGAGGACGTAGCTCTTACAAAGTAGCCGGTAACTTTACACCAATTAAAAGAATTATTTTAAAAAAGGGTTGATTAGATGGCATAATTATCTAATCAACCCTTTAATATTAGATTTAACTAGAGTAGGTATTTGAATTCTGTATATAAAAAATTCCTGCAGCCTGAAATCAGTTGATTTTTAAAAACTTATCGCAAATCTTACTTTGTGATATAATTAACTTAAATAAATGCGCGAACGGTGTCTAATTTATAGAAATTATGGCAAAATTTACACATCTTCTATGTATATTATACTTAGCAATCGTATATGCAAAATAATTCATATTCATGATTTTGGAAATGGGAAAGTTATAAAATACATATAGAAGGACGTGGTAAAAATCGTTAATATAACGAATTTGAGCGTTGCGGAAGCCATGAGTCAAAATTATGGTAAGGTTAATTGTCATGTCCCGGTTAATAAAGTATTGGAGATGATGCTGAAAAATCAATGGAACGAAGTGCTAGTTGTTGATGACGATGATAAAGAACAAGGACTTGTTACTAGAGAGCACCTGACTAAAAAAATTGCCGAGGGAGTTGACCAAAATACATTAATAAAAGAAATATGTGTAAAAGAAATTCTTACAGTTGAATGTGATGTAGACCTGACTAATGCCCGCGATTTTATGCGGTGGCATAAAATTGGCCGATTACCGGTTAAAGATAATGATGGAGATGTAATCGGTATACTAACTGCCCGGGATGTATGTAATGGGTTTTCGGGCAAGCTAGAGATGCTAGGGAACTATTTACATTCGGTAATTGAAAATATAGCAGAAGCAGTTCAAGTAGTTAATTGTGACGGAACCGTATCTTTATGGAACCAGCAGGCGGAAAAACTTTTTGGTATTAAAGCTAATGATATTATCGGACGGAACTTGAAGGATTTTTTCCCTGATGACCTGTTGCTAAAGGTGATTAAAACGGGTGAAAGTTATAGATATGCTCCGGCAGAATTGGAAGATGGCAGTTTTGTGGTACGTAATGCAGTGCAGGTGCTTTTACCTGATGGGGAGGTATTAGGTGCAGTTTGCACGACCCAAAATGTCAGCCATTATCGAACCCTAATGGATGAATTAGAGAAAGCTAATTCCCAAGTTCGAACTTTAAAACGAACTATGGCCCTTCAGGAAGAACATAAAAGTGAGGCTTTTTATACAGTTAATCCCAAGACCCGGCTAATTTTAGAACAGGCTAAGAAAGTAGCCAAAACTGATGTTACAGTTTTAATTCAAGGGGAAAGCGGAACCGGCAAGGAATTACTGGCTCATGTTTTGTACGAAAACAGCCCCAGAATGGGAAAACAGTTTATTGAGATCAATTGTAGTGCTATACCGGAGACCCTGTTTGAGAGCGAAATGTTTGGTTATGAATCAGGAGCTTTCACTGGGGCCCAGAAATATGGGAAAATAGGCAAGTTCGAGCTGGCCCAAGGTGGTACCATTTTTCTGGATGAAATCGGGGAATTACCAATAGATATGCAGGCCAAGCTACTAAGAGTTTTACAGGAAAGGCGGTTTTACCGGGTAGGAGGTACGACGCCGATTAATTGTGATGTGCGAGTAGTTGCAGCTACTAATCAGAGATTAAACGAGTTAGTAGAGGAAGGTAAGTTTAGGAGTGACCTCTATTACCGTCTAAATGTAATTAATCTGCAAATACCGCCTTTAAGGGAGAGAAAGGAAGATATTCCCGGTTTAACCAGACGTTTTTTAAGGCAACTGGCCTATACGTATAACCGTTCGATTAATGCTATTGATGAAGAATTTATAAGTATACTAGTTAACTATTCCTGGCCGGGTAATGTACGTCAATTAAATAACTTATTAGAAAGAATAGTTATTTTAACTGACGCCAATATAATAAATAAATCTTCATTACAAGAGGTTGGAGCTTTAGATTTGTTGCTTAATGACAGGGTAACTATGATGGCAGAAAAAGTTTCGGTTCCACCTGTTTCAAATGAATTGATGGATTCATCCCCTGCCAGTTTAGATGATATTGTAGTACAACGGGAGAAAGAAGTTATTACTAAAGCCTTAGAAAAATGTCAAAATAATAAAGCTCAGGCAGCTAAGCTATTAGGAATACCTCGAAGTACCTTATATTATAAGCTCAAAACTTTAGAAATCAGTTCTTAAGATTCAAGTTTTAATAGTGTCAGTTTTTTAAATTTATGTTTAAAAAGCTGACACTTTTTTTTAGAAACATGTACATTTAACCCCATTCCTATCTAGATTCCATCTTGGTTTTTCCACGAAAAACAATTCACTCTAAAACCCGAAATCTAGCTATTTCACAACCAACCTAAAACAAACTGCTGAACAATTTCAGTTTGGCACACTAATTGCATTATCATGAGTAAACCTTAAATTTACCGCCTATAAGTAATTTGAACTGATTAGAGTAATCTACTTATTTATGCTCGATATAATTGATGAATTTATTATGAGGGAGATGTGAATATGCCTAGAGAAAGGGAGAGAGATTGGCAAGATAATCTCTATGGTGAGATAGACAAGTATAAGTTGGTAGAAAATTTGGAGCAATGTTTGCAATGTGGCAAGTGTACTGGTAATTGTCCGGTAGCTGCTATTACCCCATCTTACAATCCCCGGGCTATTATAAATGAAATTTTAACCGGAAGCACTGCCAGGTTGCTGGATAGTGAAGAAATTTGGCGCTGTTTTTGGTGTGCCAATTGTTATCGGATTTGTCCCGTAGATATCCACTACCCCCTATTAATGATGCAAATAAGATATATGGCTTTAGAAAATGATTATGGGCTAAAGTACGTTTTACCCATTAATAAATATGCTTTTCGGGCTATGGAAAAGGGCTTAACTTTTGTCCCTAGTGAAAAAGGCATTGAAAAGATAAAAAGGTTACGGACTTCGATCGGTGTAGAGCCTTGGCCGGAAGTTTCTGAAAAGGCTATAAACGAATACCGGGAGATTTTTGAACAAACCGGGGCTAAAAAGTTGATGGAAGAATTAAATGATAAAACCGAAAAACCGGTTAGATTTAGCTTTGTAAAGGGGGGAGTAAGTAATGAATAAAAAGCTGGTAATTTCCCCCGCAGAGCGCATCGGTGAGATACCGGAAAAGATATTTTTATTCCGTAGCTGTACCGGCAGTATGGAATATCCGGGAACAGAAAATGCGGTTAAGGAAGTTTTAAAAAGGCTGGGGATAGAGGTGATTATGGATGCTGACCAGACTTGCTGTTCCGGTTATATTCTAACTTGTTCCGGATATCCGCCCGAACCGGCTTTAGCAGTAACAGCCCGAAATTTGGCTATTGTTGAACAAAGATATGGCTTAGATACTTATATGTTTTGCAATGGATGTTTTGGTTACAATACCGAATTATCCCACATTATTAACCATAACCCCGATTACAAAAATATGGCCAATCAATTAATTTCCCAGTGGGGATATGAGTATAAAGGCGAAACCCGGATATTACATGTTCAGGAGTTGTATTATCTGCTGAAAGACAAGATAAAAAAACTGGTAGTACATCCTTTAAATGGCTTAAGAGTAGCTTCCCATTATGGATGTCATTATTTATCCCAATTATATGGAGTTTTAGATGATGGTGATTTACCGACTTTCCATGAAGAAATATATGAAGCTTTAGGTGGAACTCCGGTTTTCTTTAAAGAAAGAAGGATGTGCTGTGGTGCTTCAGTAGGCCGGGGTTTTACTCATAAGGAAAGCGTGGTTCAGCCTCATTTAGCCAGAAAGCTGGATAGTGCTAAAGAAGAAGGGGTAGAGCTTATGACTACCGTCTGTCCCGGTTGTAATGTGGCTTTGGACCGGGAACAGAAAGCCTTAATGGATAGGGGTTTTGGACCCTATAATATTCCGGTTATAGATTTGGCCCAGCTTATAGGTTTAACTATCGGGATTCCGCCATCTAAATTAGGTTTTAACGCCAATACTATTTCAGTTAATGGCATTTTAGACCAACTTGGTATAGGGAAAGGGGAATAGTTGCAATGAGTGAAACGAAAACAGCTCTGGTTATTGGTGGCGGTATAGCAGGTATAGAAGCTGCCTTAAAAATTAGTCAATCAGGTTACCCGGTATTTCTGGTAGAAGTTACTGAATCTTTAGGCGGAGTTTTACCCAAGCTGCATCGCAGTTATCCGCGCTGGGAATCCCCGGCTGAATTAATTGCATATAAACTTAAAAAGCTGGAGGAATGTCCTGGAGCTACGGTAATGACTGAAACTTCAGTAGCTAAAGTGGATAAGCAGCCTGATGGCTATGCAGTAAAACTAAGCAGTAGTAATGGTCAAACCAAAGATATCGAAGTAAATGCAGTTGTTATAGCTACCGGTGCTCAAATGTTAGATGTCACCTCCCACGGAGAATATGGATATGGTCACTATGATAATGTAGTAAATTCTTTAGAATTTGAAGCTTTATTAAAGGAATGGGATGAAAACAGAAATAATGCAACTCCGCCTAAAACTATAGCCTTTTTTAAGTGCGTAGGTTCCCGGGACCGTTCTAAAGGATATCCCTATTGTTCTAAAATTTGCTGTATGTACACCGCCAAACAAGCCGGGCTAGTAAAGGAATTATTCCCCGATACTAAATGTTATGTATTTTATATGGATTACAGGGCCGCAGGACGGGAATATGAAGAATTTGTACGTTCTGTAATCGAAGACAGGAAAGTTAGATACGTCAGAGGCCGGCCGGCTAAAGTTCTGCCTGAAAATGGCCGCCTGTTAATCAGGGCCGAAGATACTTTGCGGGGGATGCCGGTGGAAGTAAGGGCTGATATGGTGGTTCTGGCAGCAGCTCTCGAACCTAGCCCGGGTACTAAAGAAATGGCTGATTTGTTTCAAGTTAAAACTGACCAATACGGTTTTATTGACTATGAAATGAATGAGCCCATGAAGACTGGAGAGCACGTCTATTTTGCCGGTGCTTGCGGGTTCCCGGTAGAAAGTCTGGGAGCCGTGCAGCAAGGTGCAGCAGCGGCAGCAGAAGTCTTAGCATTATTTAACCAAAGGAATTAGGAGGGAATAGTATGCCTGATTCAAGTACGGCCATGACTCAAACCTTTTTTAAAGCTATACAAATGGATGAAATAGATAATTCCTTGCAGCAAAGCTTATGGGACGATTGCGGAATTGATTTAAATACTTGTATGGAATGCGGCAAATGTTCGGGTGGCTGTTCTAATACTCATATATTTGATATAACTGCCCGGCAGGTGGTGAAACTGATAAAGATGGGGGAAGAAGAGGCTTTGCTGCATATGGACTCCTTGTGGACTTGTGTAGCTTGTCAGCTTTGTGTGGACCGTTGTCCATCTGGCATAGATATACCCCGTATCATGGATTATTTGCGGGAAATGGCCTATGTCAATCAAGTACCGGCTACCCGGGAGCAGATTAAACTATTTCATGAGCTGATGTTAGGCCATATTGCTAAAGGCGGCCGGGTAGAGGAAGGCATATTAGCTATGGAGTTCAACCTGAAAACGGGTAATTATTTTAAAGATGTCTGGGACCCGGGCATGAAGATGTTTTTTAAGGGTAAGATTAATCCCTTTACTCCCAAGATGAAACGAAGAAATGAAACAGGCCGGATATTCAAAAGGACAAAACATAGAAAGGGGGCGGAGTAATGGAAGTGGCATATTTTCCGGGCTGTTCCCTGCACGGTTTATCGAGAGCCTATAATACTTCAACTCACTTAGTATGTGACAAATTGAATATAGATTTACACGAAATTGAAGACTGGAATTGCTGTGGAGCTACGGCTGCCCATAGCTTGAACCATAAGCTGAGCTTAAGCTTAGGAGCCCGTAATCTTAATATAGCGAAAAATATGAACTTAGAGATGGTCTTAGCTCCCTGTGCCGGGTGTTTCAGCCGTCTAAAAACAACTTCTTATGAATTGCGAAGTAACCCAGAGCTGGCTGATGAAATAGCCCATATCATTGAAGCACCGGCTCCGGTAGAGCCGGAGGTTATGAACTTGCTGCAGCTTTTAGTTGAGCAGGTGGGAATCGAAGAGATCGGCAAAAAGGTAGTAAAGCCTTTGACGGGGCTTAAAGTTGCAGCCTATTACGGATGTCTCTTGACCAGACCTAAGCAGGTAGTCGGATTTGATTCACCGGAACAACCGGTGGCTATGGATCAAATTTTAGAAGCTATAGGTGCTCAAACGGTAATATGGCCCCATAAAGCTGAATGTTGCGGAGGAGGCTATGCTGCTTCACAAACGGATATAGTAATTGACTTAGGCGGGCAAATACTGGAATCGGCTAGACAGGCTGAAGCCCAAGCCATAGTAGTAGCTTGCCCTATGTGTCATACCAATCTTGATACCAGACTTAAAGCTATTGAAAAGGAACGGGGCCAAAAATATGACTTACCAATTATCTTTATTACCCAATTAATGGGATTAGCTTTTGGTTATTCCTATCAGCAACTCGGCTTTAGGCAGTTATTAAATAGTGCTGCACCTCTGCTTAAAAAACAAGGTTTAGTATAATTCCAGTTCACCTATTCCTATTCATTGTATGGAGGTGGTATGCAGGCATCTGGAAAAGAAAACAAACATGATCCCGTAAAACGAGACAATAAAAAAGGAGGTAACATAGTGGCTAATAAACTTATAACCATGCAAGAAGCTGTCTCCAAGTATACTTGGGATGGCATGACATTTGCTCATGGTGGAGCATTACCGGTTGGTTCCGATTGTATAGAATTTTTCCGGGAAATGGTGCGGCAAGGGGTTAAAGGTATAAACTGCATTTCTAACTGTAATAGCCACGGGTCTAATTTGTTGGCTGCAGCCGGGGGGTTGGCCCGTATGGAAGTCGGTTTCTCCGGTCTGGAAGTTTATGGATTTGCTAATGGCTTAAGACGGGCGGTAGAAGCTGGACAAACCGTATTGGAGGATTATTCCAATGGCGGTATTCCCCTGCGCTTATTAGCAGGAGCTTTAGGCATTCCTTTTATCCCATCTTATATTAGTACCGGCAGTGACCAGCAATGGTGTTCGGCCGATGAACCGGAAGCATATCCTAATACGAAAAAAATACCGGAAATCGAAGATCCTTTTACCGGCAAGAAGATAGGAGCTCTAAGTGCCCTGCAACCAGATTTAGCTGTAATACATGTCACCATGGCTGATGTAAATGGGAATGCGATTATGTTAGGAACGGAATGGAGCCGTTTTGAATTATCCCGGGCGGCTAAGAAAGTGGTTTTACAAGCAGATTATATAGTAGATACAGATTGTATGCGGCAATACCCTAATCTGGTTAGAATTCCTGATTTTTTAGTAGATGCAGTAGTTTATTCACCTATGGGTGTATGGCCGGCCTGTTCAACGGGCTGCTATGACAGTGATGAAGAACATTTCTATTACATGAACAAGCTGCTTAAGACTGAAGAGGGAACTAGGGAATATATTGAAAAATATGTCAACAGTTATAAAGATGCGGAAGAATTGTTAAATATAATCGGCCCGGAAAAAATAGATAAGCTTACTAACACGGCTACGGCTTTTTTAATGAACCCCTACCGGCAATGGATTAAAACTGATGCCGAAATAAAAGAACTTATGGAAGGGAGGTAAGAAAATGGATTACACAAAAAATGAAATGATGGCTATTGCTACAGGCAGAGAGTTTCAGGATGGAGAGCTAGCTATATTCGGAGTAGGTTTAAGTATGTTAGCCGGGTATTTTGCCAAGAAAAACCATGCTCCTAATTTGACTGCGTTTACGGAAGGCGGAGTATATGGTTCAACTCCTGTAGGCGGACTACCTTGGGGAATTGAAGATAACCGCATTTCTGCCAATGCTACTAGTTTTACTAATGCAGTTGATGCTCTTTGTATGCTGGTGGCTGCCAGTAAAGTTGATAATGCAGTACTGGGATGTGCTCAAGTAGATAAATACGGCAACATTAATACTACGGGAATATGGGAAGATGGACAACAACCTTGGAAAGTGGGGAAATATACCCTGCCCAAAACCAGATTAAACGGCAGTGGCGGGGCTAATGAAATAGCTATCGGGGCTAAAAAATACCTTATAATGGCTCAGCACCAGAAGATGAGATTTGTGGAAAAGGTTGATTATATATCATCGCCTGGTTACCTAAATGGTGGTAACGATCGTGAAAAGTATGGTTTCCCCGGCGGCGGACCCTCTGCTATTATTACCAATTTAGGCATTTTACGGCCAGATCCAGTAACTAAGGAGTTTTATTTAGATGCATATTTTAGTTTCTCCTCAGTACAAGAAATTATCGAAAATACCGGTTGGGATTTGAAAGTTTCTCCCGATGTAAAAGCAATACCCGAACCGACTCCCGAAGAATTAGAAAACTTAAGAGCTATAGATGAAACCGGTTTTCTAAGAAAATAGTTTTTAACGGGGGCTGATGCCCCCCTTCTCCCCCCTGATTTACCAAGTACTGGGTTGTCAGATAATTGACAGATTAAAGTGTCAAAAAAACGACAGACCGTCAATTTTCCGACACCATCAAATACCCTAATTCAATCTGATATAAGTACTGTATTTCCCGCTCATCAACGAGTATAAGGCACTTGCCAAGAATTTATGACTAATTTCTTAATGTTGGCATGAAAAATGCTTAGTATATTTTAAAGAAATATACGGAGTATTGTTTCATAGAAAAACGTAAGCAGTTGCAAATTGAGGGAAAAAGGAGGTGCTCACAGGGCATTCTTTAAGATTAAAAATTACTATTTTCACAATCTTATTGAAGGAGGGGGAATCCGAGTACTTAATAAAGAGAAATCTTAATCTTAAGTATAAGACCAAACAGTTGAACTAAATGTTTGGTTAAGGAACGAGCATTATAGCTTGGCAAAAGCAATTAATTTATAGGTGAGATTATTAAAAAGCCCGAGAGGAGGAAATAATTTGCAACTTACAACCACAACACTTACAATTATAGGTCTTGTGATTTGGTCTTTGGGGTATTTACTTATTAGTGGTTATCTGCAAAAAGTTTATCTGAAATATAAGCCAGGCCGACCCGTACCTGCAATTGAATTACGTGATGATGTAGACTTTTATCCGGCCAATCCCTTAACCCTTTTTGGTGACCACTGGGCATCAATTGCCGGCGGAGCACCTTTAGCAGGTGGTGCAACTGGAGCTATGTGGGGCTTTCTGCCTGCCTTCCTTTATATCACCTTTGGTAACATATTCTTAGGCTCGCCTCATGACTATGCAACCATGCACATTTCTATGCGGAATAAAGGAATGACCATCGGGGGCCTAATCCGCACCCTTATTAGTGAAAGAGCCGGGAAGATGGGAGTATTTTTAGGTTGGTTTAGTATTGCAGCATTCGTGGCCGTTTTCCTAACCGCATTAGCTAAATTATTTGCAGCCACTCCTGAATTAACCCTGCCAACTATTGCCTTCACCGTGAGCGGAGTTTTAATGGGCTTTCTAATTTATAAATTTGGTTGGCCGGTTTTTAGGGCTACAGTTGTCGGTGTTATAATTGTGGTAATATGCATTTATTTAGGCCTGAAATATCCTATAAGCCTGCCATTTTACGCATGGTTTGCCATCTTTTGTATCTATCCGGTCATATCAGCTTGTATTCCTGCCTGGGTTTTGGTTGAACCTAGAAACTTCCTGAATTTTATTTTCATGGTAGTAGGTGCTTTGGTACTATTAATCGGTTGTATTGCCGGGAATATTCCCCTGCAACTACCGGCTGTTATAACTGTTGCTTCCGAAGGACCCTTGTGGCCCATGCTTTTCTTAACTATTTCCTGTGGGGCCTTAACCGGGATGCATTCATTCTGGACTACCGGATACACTTCCCGAAGAGTACCTGATGAGAAATTTGTACGGCTCATAGGTTATGGCGGAGAAGTATTAGAAGGATTAACCGCGTTTGTAGCTTTAGCCTCTGCGGCGGTATTATCTTTAGCAGTTTATACAGAGTATATCGGCAAAGGCTGGATATTCATTCTGCAGAATGGCTATGCTGAAATTGCCGGAAGTGTATTCTCCTTCATACCTCATAGTTTCTGGCTAATTTGGGGTGGACTACTGGGTAGTATCTTTATGATTACAACCCTGGAATCAGGAACGAGGAATATGCGGATATTCTTACTGGAACTTTACGGCATGATGCTTAAGCCTTTACCTCCCACAGAAGCTCCTAAGTGGGGGGCCGCCTCAGTTTCTATAGCCTTCTGTGGAGCCTTAGCCCTTTCCGGTGGCTGGTTCTATATTTGGGTACTTTTCCCGGCCCTATCTAGTTTACTAGCCCTGATGTCCTTTATGACCGTTATTATTTGGCTTAAGCTGGTAGGCAGGCCGACCGGGTATTGGTGGTTCGCCTTATTGTTTACCACCTTTGTTATAGCTATACCTGGTGCAGGTTATTTAAGTTATACTTATATTGTGCAAGGAATGTATCATTTAGCCTGGATACCAGCCCTGGCTATTATTTTAACCGGATTCTTCTATCTTGACTTCTTCAAGCGGAAAAATTCCATGACTCCTCAAGAAATTAAGTTAGCAACGGCAGCCGAAGATGGGGAGTAAGTAGTAGATTATTTGCAGATATTATAAATGCAATTAAACCTGATAAGGGTCTGACTAGGTGAAGACTACTTCTCCTAGTCTAACCCTGTGGTTAAGGTTAAAATTTTAATGGAGGTGCTTATAGTATGGCGAATAAAGAATTAACATTAGTACAAAAACTGTACCTAGAAGCATTAAAAAAAGGTCCTAAAAAATCAAGTGAGCTTACTACCATAGTAAGAGACCGGCTTACTGAAATTAAAGGTGGCAACAACCCGGTAGGAGCTACCGGAAGATCGCAGGCCGTATTAGATGAACTTGAAAAAGATGGCTATATTGTAGCAGTAGAGAAAAAGCTATTTGGTGGCAAAACCTATGATATAACCGAAAAAGGTAAAAATGCAGAAATCAACTTATGATAGCCTCAATAAACATTTATCTAAGTTAGAAAAAAATATAGCCAAAATTTCCTACTTTCAGGAAAAGGGATATACCATAAGTACTTCACTTCAAGATGTTTATCTCGACATCAGAAATGTAGGGGATTACCTTAAAGGAGTGGAAGACGATAACCAAGAAGAGCTAGCAGAAATTAACGCTAAATATAAAAGCTTGTTAGTAAAATTTGATACTCTGGCCAATCAAGCTAGTCCGCAGGCTGAAGGAAAGGTCATGGCCAGTGATAATACTCTGCCCGAATTAATCTATGGGATTACTAGCCGTTACCCAGCCATATGTCTATTTTTTGAAAAGGTAGTAACTATATTGGGAATTGGGATGGTTGCGTTTACTCTCTTAGGGATGACCTACTTTTTGGCAGTTGGTAATATTCCCTTCCTTAAGACTTCTGGTGGTATAACATCTGGGATTGATGCATTAATACTGCTAATAGGGGTTATCTTAGGTCTATTAGTTCATGAATTTGCCCACGCTGTTATCCTAGCCAACAATGGCATTAAAATTGTCAGGATAGGGGTAATAGCTGGCTCTATAGTTGGTGGCTTTGTAGAGGCTGATGAGGATACTTTCTTAAAGGCAGATCCCCAGGTGCACTTAAGATTCAATGCCTCAAGTATAGGTACTAATGCGCTTTTAACTATCATTTTGGCGATATCGGGGCTATTAATATCTTCTGATATATTAGTATACTTAGCCTTGGGCAATCTTTTTTTCGGTTTTATTAACTCTTTCCCCATTAGCCCCCTAGATGGAGGATGGGTATATGAGGATTTAGTCAAATTATATCTTAACCATAAGAAAGTAAAGGAAATCGTCTTGGGGGCTCGGTTTGTAATTTTTATTATTTGGATTATTCTTTTTATACGCTTAGTACTAACGTTATAGCCTGAAAAAGTCATCCTTAAAAAAGAGCCAATGTTGATTGTCTATAAAGGAGTTGTGAACTATGGTTATATTAGCTACAGTTATTGCTATTGCCCTTATAGCCTTCATGTTACTTAATAATAAAAACATGAAAACTTATAATCAATATATGAAAAGAATGAAAAAGTTACAAGAGTCCATTAGTAATTTTACGGCTACCCAACAATATACTAATCAAAATATGGCCATTGCCATAAATAACGAGGCTAAAAAGCTGGTGGTCAGTACTATGAAAAGTGGCGAACCGGTTCCTTTAACTTATACTTTTAACGATATTAGGGGCTGTGAAATAATTGAACATAAAGTTTGTGAAAACACTGCTTCTATAAATGGCAATCAAAAAGTTGCCAGTGTACTAAGTGATAGTGTAGGAAAGGTAATATCTGGAGACGAACAAGACCGGGTAAACAGAATTGATTTAAAAATATCATTTAAAGATGGGGCCAATCCCGAGGTTTTGCTAAACTTTTTGTATTGGGAAGTTACCAAAGATAGCGATGAATACCAAAAGGCATTTAAAGATGTTTCCCATTGGCATGGGGTAATTAATAGCATTATAAAAAGTAGTTAAAGTGTCAGTTTTTAAACTGACGCTTTAACTACTTATTTAAGGTATATTTAATTCTGTAAATTCTAAGCTTATGATTAGATTGATAAAGGAGAATTTCACATGGTAATAGCAGGTCTAGTCGTAATATTATTACTAGTTTTAACTCTACCCTTTGCTGTAAAACTAGTAGAAGAACAATTAGAAGCATTTCTATTCATAATGGGAATAGCCGCCGTACTAATTTCCGGCTTAATGACCAAAGAGCTTATCATTAGTGCTTTAGAACATCCTATAGCTATTGCATCGGCTGTATTTGTGGCCGGAGCTCTTTTCTTTATATTTAAAGATAAATTCCAAGGCTTTATGACTAAAGTTTTTGCAGTTATACCAGTTCCAGTAGTAGTATTCCTAGTGGTAGTTTTACTAGGCCTACTGTCCAGCATAATTACAGCTATTGTAGCCTCCATTATATTAGTGGAAATAATTTTCCTGCTGCCTCTGGAAAGAAGACACAAAATCGTAGTTTGTGTTATCGCCTGTTACTCCATTGGAATGGGAGCCGCCCTGACTCCTATTGGCGAACCCCTTTCCACTATAACTATAGCTAAACTAAATGAAGACTTCTTCTATTTGCTAAGATTACTAGGCAGATTCATAATTCCTGGCGTAATAGCATTTGGTATCCTAGGTGCAGCCTATACGGCCTGGGCTATACGTGGTCAACAAGACCTAACCGAAAAAGGCGTAGCTGCTACCGTTGATGAAGCTATAGAAGAACCGGAAATGGAAGAAGAAAATTGGAAAGGTATAATAATAAGAGCCTTAAAAGTTTATCTTTTCGTTATGGCCTTAACCTTCTTAGGAGAAGGATTTAAACCTATAATAGATGCCTACATACTAAACCTGGATTACAGAATCCTATACTGGGTAAATACCATTTCCGCCGTACTGGATAATGCTACCTTAGCCGCAGCAGAAATTAGTGATAAAATGAGCGTACTGCAAATAGAAGCCATCCTAATGGGCTTAATAATTGCCGGAGGCATGCTAATCCCCGGTAATATACCTAATATCATATCCGCTTCCAAGTTAAAAATCACCAGTACCGAATGGGCTAAAATCGGGGTGCCAATTGGTGTGGTTACTATGGCCCTATTCTATGTGATACTTTTTGTAATCTAGTAATTACTTAAATACTAAATGCGGCAGGCGATTTTATCGTTTGCCGCATTTTTGTTTACGGTATGCTTTTTACCTTTATAGGTTTTAATTAAATCCTAATTTATATCCGCTGGAGCACACATATGCTCCCTTCAGTCGCTGCGTGGCTGTGTTTTTGTCAAGCGAAAAATCCCCCAGATAATAAACGAAAAGTACCCCCCATTTAATAAAAAATTTATTTTTAAGAATTAAGCCAATCCTGAGTTTCCTTTAAACGGTAGGAATTTCCGTTCATGT
>JAEWZB010000002.1 GCA_023395515.1 Bacillota bacterium | reverse complement strand
TGTGTGGGTTTTCATACGGTGCTGCATAATATATCCTCCTCGTATAATAAGTTTTAACTTAATAAAATAATACCTAACAGTTATCTCAATCGGCTTGTTTATGCCCATGATATAATTGTCCTTGAGTCAATCAGGTAATAGTTCTTTATCCTCCTGTTGAACCAATCATGGTTGCTTCATACGAAGTCTGTTCCCCTGAACTGGAAGTTAGCTTCAAACCACTAGCTGTTTGTTGGAGTTTATGGTCTGCCTCTTAGCAGTGAGGTTCGCATTAGATCATCTCCAACCGGATTCTTATATGCGAGGTTGTCGATGCTCCAGTTTCATGGGCATTACCAAGCCGGTTGACTATCCAAATCTACAACGAAAGAAGGTGATTTTATGAACCCACTTTACGTCGGTATTGATGTTAGTAGTAGAACCAACGTGGTTTACTTCATGAAACCGGACGGCTCCAAACATAGTAATTTCTCTGTTGCTAATTCTCTGGACGGAGCCAAACAGCTTTCTAAGAGAATTATAGCTGCTCTTTCTTCTGATTCCCTTACAGACCTCGTCATCGGGCTGGAAGCTACTTCTGTCTATGGTCACAATCTCGTCTGCTTCTTAAGGGAAGACGGCTCTATTGCTAAGTTCAACCGTAAGATTCATGTTCTTAATCCTAAACAGGTTAAGAAGTTTAAGGAGTCTTATCCTGATTTACCTAAGAATGACTATGTGGACTCTTTTGTTATTGCTGATGCCCTGCGCTTCGGAAGAATCAACAAAGAGGTTTATTTGGACGATTACCGCTTTAAGGCTTTACAGAATCTTACGCGGGCTCGCTTCTTCGCTGTCCAAAATTTATCAAGGTAAAAACAGCGTTTCCTCAATTATTTGTTTATGAAGTATTCTTCTTTAGCACAGGAGAAGGTATTCTCTAATACCTTCGGCACCACTGCCTTAGCTGTCTATGAAGAGTTTGATTCTCCAGACGCTCTGGCATATATGGACTTACATGAGCTTACTGAGTTCATCAAGGTTAAAGGTAAAAACCGCTTTCCTCGTCCTGATGAAGTAGCTAATGCCATTCGGAAGGCTGCCAGAAGTTCTTACCGTCTACCTAAGACTGTAAATGATTCTGTCAACCAGGTACTCTCTATTTCCATTAGCTCTATTAAAGCTTTGGATACCCAAATCAAAGCCTTTGATAAGGCGATTGCTGACCAGATGGAACTGATTCCTAATACGCTTACTTCTATTAAAGGCATCGGTCCCATATATTCCGCCGGTATTATTGCTGAAATCGGAGATATTAATCGTTTTCCGAATCATGCTGCATTGGCTAAATATGCCGGTCTGGCATGGACTCAATATCAGTCCGGTAATTTTGAGGCTCAACATACACGCCTCATTAAGTCTGGTAACCGATTTTTAAAGTATTACTTGGGCGAAGCTGCTTTGTCTCTAGTGAGATGCGACACAGAGTACAGTAGTTTCTATCACCTCAAGTTTAAAGAGGTGAACAAGTATCAGCATAAACGCGCACTCGCATTAACTGCCCGTAAATTAGTGCGGTTAGTCTTTCGGCTGCTGAAAGACAATCGGCTATATATTCCACCAGAAGACCGCTAGTACTCTGGTGGTGTCTTTGCCCTGCTTTTTTAAAATTTGAATTGTCAGGGCTTAGCTGGGTGTTTTTTGTCTTTTACTAATCATTGTACTTTTTATATGTTTTCTCTTTTTTGCTTCTTGACATAACACCACTAGACTTATCTGTTCCTTCTCCTGTACTATAATGCAAAACCGGCCTTTTTATAAGAGCCGGTTTAATAAATATATAGGATACAGTTTAAATTAATTGAACCAAGCTTGAGATAAAATCTCCACAGCCCTAGGGATATCCTGCTCGGGGATCATACCATATCTTAGAATAACAGCATTATTTTTATAACTGTGTTGGTTTAGCCAAAATGGGGATACCGGACATACTTTGATTTTATAATCAAAAGCTTTACGTACCAGGACGCAATTTGTCAAGGGTGTAAATGATATTTTTAAAAAAGCATGGGAGTTTTTGAGTGGTCTATACCTATATTGTCAACCTACTTTTTTCACAGGTTGTGTCTGCTTCAAATGCTTGCCACATATGTCACAAATATGGGTATTGTCCGCGTCAAGCAATATTTTATCCGCACCGTACACCAAACATTTTAAGCGTACCTTGTGGAGCCTTGCATCTTGCTTCATACGGAAAATCTCCTTTTCATCTTTATTTTGCCGAGTCCTAACCCGGACAACCACCAAAATCAATCCAATTCATGCAAAGCCTTATTTATAGTTAGCATAAATTCTGCGCCTTTATTTTGCTTGTTTTTTGCTTCCAGAACTGCACTGTGCCTGTCTGCTATCTGCTTTGCGATGGCAAGACCGAGGCCGGTGCCGCTTTTGTTTTCCTCGGAACGTTGCTTGTAAAATCGCCCGAAAATATGTGGCATATCCTCCGGCAGGATGCCGGGGCCTTCATCGCACACGGACAATGTTATTGCACTTTGACTGGCAGAGAGCGAAACTCGCACCACACCACCTACCGGCGAAAACTTGACCGCGTTATCCAGAAAAACGAGAAGCATCTGCCGCAGCCTGCCGTAGTCCCCAAATACAGCAAAGCTATCACCATCATACGATAACCGAACCTCCACATGTTTACCTTCCGAAACACGCCGAATGCTCTGCACTGCATCCTCAACGATTTCCTTCAAATTAACCTCGCTCATTTCTATCGCAAAATTGGGATTTTGCAGCCGAGCAAGATCAAGCAGGTCAGACACCAGCCGTTCAAGATAGAGGCTTTCGGAAAGCATTTGCTTGTGGTAGTCCTCTACCATTTGAGGGTCGGAAACCACGCCGTCACACAGCGCCTCCAACGAGCCACGTATGACGGTGACAGGCGTGCGCAGTTCGTGTGAAATGTTCGCCACAAAATCTCGCCGCAGTTTATCAAGTTTTGCGCTTTCTTTTGAGGCGGCATCCAGTTTCACCGCCATATCATCAAGCGCCGTAGCAAGCTCGCCGATTTCGTCTTCTTGTATAACGCCCGTCGTAGCGGCATAATCACCGCCGCTGATTTTTATGGCGGCAGTTTTCATCTTGCCCAGCGGTTTTGTGAAGCGCCCCGCCAGTACACTTGCAATGAAAAAGGAGAGGATGATTGCCGCGCCCATACTGAAAAGAAGTATAGCAAGGCCGCTTTTGGTTGCTCCTCGGATGTTGTCGATTTGTTCATGCAGTAAAACAGCCCCGGCAACCTCGCCGCTTGATAAAGCAACCGGCGCGGCTACTGTAATAGAGGGAGCGCCGAGATACGAACCAAAACTTTCACTGAATGTAGTCTCACCCTCCATTGCCGCCGTGATAACATCCTCCGCGCCGGATGGCAGATCACTATAGGTAAGGCTCGCCTGACCATGCCCGCGCGTAATCTGTTCTAGATTGCGGTCAACGATCCAAACGTCTGTCATCGCAATGTCATCAAGATACCGAAGATAAGCGCCATAGCCCATGCCCTGACCCATCATGCCGTGGCCTTGTCCCTGTTCAGCGCCGCTGCTCCAGAATCCAGCCAACGACTGCCCAATATGCGAAGCGCGATTTTCCAGTTCGGACTTATGAATATCCATATTGTATCGGGAAAAGAGAGCCGAAAATACCAAACCGATTATCAGAGAGAATACAAGCAGCGAACCCGAAAAATAAAGCAGCAGTCGAAAACGGATTCTATTTTTCACTGCGTCACCTCAAACTTGTATCCCACACCCCAAATTGTTTTGATTTCCCATCCGTCATGCGTTACTTCATCCAGCTTGGCGCGAAGCCGTTTGATGTGAGAATCCACCGTGCGTGTGTCACCGTAGTAATCGAATCCCCATAAGCTACTCAATAGGTTGTCACGGGAAAACACCTTGTTCTTATTCATGGCCAGTGTCCACAAAAGCTCTGTTTCCTTTTTGGTGAGCGGTATGCGTATGCTGGCAATCTCGGTGACGTACTCATCCAGATTTATCATCAGGGTATTGAATGTAAAGACCTGTGTTTTTGTGTTTTCCTCCCGCGTAATGCGGCGTAATATTGCACGGACGCGCGCCATGACCTCACCGGGCGAAAATGGTTTGACGATATAATCGTCCGCGCCAATATCAAGGCCCATAATCCGTTCAAAATCCTCGCCCCGCGCTGTTACCATAATGATGGGTACAGTGCTTTGCCTGCGAATTTCCCTGCACACCTCAAAGCCGTCCATACCGGGCATCATCACATCGAGCAATATCATATCAAAATTAATGGAGCGTGCCTTGTTGAGTGCGTCGTGTCCATCAAATGCGGGCATAACCGCAAATCCTTCTTTTTTCGCGTATTCTTCCAGTATAGACACAATCTGCCGGTTATCGTCGGCAATCAGAATATTAGACATAGCACCGCTCCTTCCTTATAAGCATTGTATCGGTGAAGTGTGTTTTTTCTTTGGCTATTAAATTTATTTTACCATGAAAAAGGAACGGAAAAACACACTTTCGCCATAGCCGGGTTTTATGATAAAGACACAGCGGGAGATACCGCAAAAATTGAAGGAGGACATAACAATGAAAACCATGAGAAAATTTCTTGCCTCTGTTGTAGCGGTGGTGACACTGGCTGCTGGGTCGGTAACAGCGTTTGCAGCCACACAATATGCGGCACCTGCCGACGCAATCGCAGGTCTGACCGGGAGCAAGGTTCAATCTGTGATTGACGAGAAGATGCAGACAGGCAAAACGTATGGAACCATTGCAAGCGAGGCGGGAGTGCTCGACGAGTTCAAAAATGCGGTCTATGAGATCAAGGAAGATCGAGTTCAAGAACTGGTCGCTAATGGAAGCATTACCCAAGCTGACGCCGACGAGATTCTGGCAATCATTAAAGAGCGGCAGGCCGTATGCGATGGAATAGGTAATGGCGGTGCCGGTCTTGGCCTTGGTATCGGCGGCGGTCGCGGAGCAGGTCGTGGAAACGACGGTGGCCGTGGTATGGGTAATGGTTTGCGTGACGGTTCCTGCCTGTATCGGTAAAGCAAGTTGTATCAAATATGAAACACACCTGTCTGTTGAATCCAGACAGGTGTGTTTCGGTTTATAACTCCATTCCTTGTTCCCGGCTCCGCTTCATTTTCGGCTCATGTAAGACGTTCTCCACGCAACGCCGGGTAACCTCGGCGTCCTTCACTTCCTCTTTCAGCCACGTGTATTCCGCATACAGGGTTTGCCGTTCGGCGTTAAGCTGGACAGCCACCTTTTTCCATGGGCGGTTGGTAGGGTA
The DNA here is from genome assembly GCA_023395515.1 of Bacillota bacterium. Classification (GTDB taxonomy): domain Bacteria; phylum Bacillota; class Syntrophomonadia; order Syntrophomonadales; family Syntrophomonadaceae; genus JAAYRQ01. The sequence continues at coordinate 16,371 of JAEWZB010000002.1, read as the reverse complement.
GTGCGCCCGTTTATTACACCGCGCAGATAGGTTTCGAAGGCTTCGTCCAGTTCGGGGCCGTCCGGGTAAAGACGTTCGAGCCGCCGATGGATGGCGTCGCTGCCCTTTTTCAGCGTTTCGCGGTAGGGCTGCATGTTCTCCCTATAATCGTCCGTGCCGTACAGAAGGAAGCTGCGGAACTGCCACAGGTTCATCCGGCTAAAGGCTTCTGTGATGTGGTCATTCATTCCGCTTGCCCGCCCCCTTCCGCTTCGTATGCTCCCATGAAAATCTCAATCATCAGAAGGATACCAAACTTCAAGGCGCTGGTAAACGTGTCGTAACGGGTGATGTCCTCAATATCGCCCTGCGCGTCGCAGTATTGCTCGAATAACTTCTTCTCGGCCTCATTCAACGAGGCAGCCAGCTTTTCCATGCTGTCCAGTTTCCTCTCGGCCGCTTTGACAAAGGGGGAGTTTTGCCCGTAATATCCCGCGTCAAATCTGATATTACCCATGTACAGTTCTTCCAATATGCTTTTCATAAAACCGTCCTTTCTCGTCGTTGCCACGCAACATATTAAAGGACGGGGAATTTTGTGGCATACTTTCCCTGCACCGCTTGCGGGTGGCAGCGGCGGCTTAACCTTACCGGGGGAAGCGCCGCTGCCAGTCCTATTTTTATAGCAAAAATGGGCGGCTGATGGCCTGCCCACAGTCATTACATCTTTATCACCCACTTCCCGCGAAGCCGCCCAAACCCTGCAAATGAGCCGGTTGCCATGCTGTTTAGTAGTGGTTTACCACCCTCTAAAACATACATCGCAGTTCCTCTTCCTACTGTCCATGTAAAAATTCCAAAAGAATATGCAATCCGGCTTGGTGACCATGGATTTACACCTTGTTGCCCATTTTCTTGTAATATATCTCTCTAAGACTAATTGTGTATAGGCATTTTCCACAGTATTCCGTCCAATTTATAATTCCCGGGCCAAGGCTCTCGTGGATCTTATCGGGTACCTATAGACAGATTTCCCTTAAGAATGTCATTCTTTATCTGTTCATATCTGCTGATATATGGGTTTTCGGCTTTTATGCTCAATGTGGATCATTTACACTTCTCCAATTACTGATATCTACCCCAACAGAAAAAGTAATTAATGAATACTCATAATCCCATACTAAATTCATTTGCAATAAAATCATTTAAATTCAAAAGGTGTTTTTTGCCTATATTCTTTTTTACAGTTTTAATTTCTCCATCTTCTAATTTATCGCCTATATAGTCGCCGGTAATTAAATTATAATCGTCTTGAAGTATTTCCATTGCATCTCCAACAGACTCATAGCGACTTTCTGTAAATCCAATTAAATACCAGCCACCATCTTGGTATCTAAATCTAAAACATCTATCCCATCTAACCGAACCGCCCATAAATTTTAATAGCACAGAACCCCTGTCTATGATGATACCATCAAAAGGATCTCCAAATGGCCCACCCTCATGGGCAAGGAGAATAGCATTTTCTGCTGTTATTGATAAGTCATAACTACCATGGGAATTTCCGAAAACAATTATCAAGTTTCTTGATGCTGCATAGTCAGGAGAACTTTCTTTCCCTTTTTCAGTTACAACAAAAGCTTTATCAGTTATGCCATCCTTATTTAAATCTCCTTCCGCTATAGCTAATTTGTCACCTTGTTTTAATATTTCCCAGCCCTGGGGAATAAATAAGTCTATATCTTCTATTTTATTAGCTGCATTTTCATATTCTGATATAACTTCCATGTTGTTACCTAGATTTGCTTCCGAAGCTTAGCTGCCCATATCAACGGTATCCGTAAATGTTACAGATTTTTCCGCCCGCCAAGCATATGTCATATATCTAACTACCCAAAATACGCTAACTAATATAACTACCGCCAAAAGCACTTTTTGGTATGGGTATATTTCTTTTCGATGCTGTTTCATGTAATTTCCTTCCCGCAAAAATAAGGTGACAATCTGACCTTTCATTGCCCAGCTATTCATATTCTTGTGCTTGTTTCATATAATAATGAACTGCTCATACTCTTCAACTTTGGAGATAACTCTCTTTTCTCTATGCCCCATAACACCATCCATTTGTTAGACTACTTTTCTATATAAACTTTAGACTTCCTTTAATTCATCCTTTATCAAAAAAGGATATCTCTTTTTTACCTTGAAAGCATGTTATCATGATTTTATATGAACATCATCTACTTTAAATAAATTTAGATTTAAGTATAGCATTTATATAATATGGGGTGCCGCAATGAAGAAATTTTTTTACCTCTGGCTGCTTTTGATTATTACTGTATCAGGATGTACTATGAACAACCTCCAAGAAAAGACAAATGCGGAAAGTGAAATTGAACCTCTGTTTAGTGAAATTAAATCTCTTTTTGAGGAAGCTGATAATCGCAATTTTGATATATCTTTTCCTTTGGAAATTAAAGGTGAAAATTTCTATAAAATTGTTGTCCGGGGAAAATTAGAATCTGGCCAAACATATCCTCTGGATATAATTGCCGTTAATTCCAATGGTGATAAACGGTATTTTCTTAATAACAAAACCGATACATATGAAAGATTTTATACCACCCCGACTTTTGCCTGCCAAACCTCGCCAGACAAAAAGCTGCGCATTGAGAGTATAGGAATGTATCAGGATGGACCGAGCGGGCTGCACAATCTTAAGGAAATGAGAATTATCAATACCTCAACTGGTGAGGTGCTATGGAGCGCAAGCAGCTTTTTGAATAATGAATTTTTATGGTCTGAGGATAGCCGTTTCGTTGCAGCCGGATATGCCGGCCGGCAGTGGCGGCAAACTGATATTATCGATACAAAAGATTATTCAGTAATACCTATTCCGGGCCTAGATGATATTCTAAAAGCCCTTCCCCATACCTCGAAACCACATGATAATGCTGCTATTATTATATTCAAGGCTACTAATTGGCTAAGCTCATCTATAATTTGTATCCAGTTTCAATGGACAACAAATGCCGGTACGATAGTTTCTGGCGAATATGAATATGACGTAATAAATAATAAAATGAATATCAAACAAATAAATGAAGAAAGCTTTGGCTGATAAGCATAACGTGAAGTTTACAAACCCAATTTGCCACTAACCTAGCATGTACAATTTATCCAAATAAGGCCCCATCCTCAACCGAAGCGGCAGGGGTGGCAAAAAGCCCCCCTACCGCCAGTGCTTATAGTTCTTTGCGGATTAACCTTTTATAGTAGGATTGACTGGTATATAAGGCAGCGGCCGGATTATGTCCTAATACCCGGTCTTTAGCTATTAAGGTTACAACCGGGGCTTGACTATGCTTGGAGAATAACGCATCATGCCCCACACATAGCCCTATGATAATATTCAAATCGGTTTCGGCATTGTTTAGAGTTTTAGCTTGCAGCAAAGGATTACATCCGGCTTCAAAGCTATCCGGCTTTATTTTCAGAGCTTCGGGAATAGTTAAATCGGTTTTATCAACACTCCCTACTTTACAAATTACACAGATACTTTCCAAGCCATTATTTTTTACGATTTCGGTAAAAATACCGGCTTCTCTGATCAGACCTTCACAACTGGCTATCCCTATTTTTTTAGCCCCTATAGACTGAGCAAACAATATTATTTCTTCCACTCTGGTTAGCTTCCCATAACCTACGGCTTCCACCTTGGCTGCCGCTTTCATTAACGTATTTACTTCATTATTTTCGATATATTGTGCTATAATTTCATCACTTGAGCCGTTTTCCCGGGCTTTTACAGTCGGGCAAAAATTAGGATAATTATCTGATTCTTTGCTGCAATGGCGGGTTTTACATTCAGAGCAGCTATATATAACGTGTCTGTCTTCCATTTAATTAGCCTCCTATGATGATACTGCCTCTTCTTCCTTGACTATCTCCCCATCCAGCAATCCCAGAATGTAGTCAGCTAACTGTCCATAATAGGAGTTAGTCCGGTTTCTGGGGCGGAGCATTTTCACATTAATAACTTCGGCAATCTTCCCCGGATTAGTGGACATAACTACGATTTTATCGGCTAAATATAACGCTTCATCTACACTATGAGTCACAAATAAAATGGTTTTTTTATGATTTTCCCATATTTTAAGTAATTCTCTTTGCATTAAAAACCGGGTATGAGCATCTAAGGCTCCGAAGGGTTCATCCATTAAAATAACATCCGGGTCATTAGCTAAAGCCCTAACGATAGCAACTCTTTGCTGCATACCACCTGATAATTCATAGGGATAAGCCTGGCTGAAATTTTCCATTCCCACCATTTCTAAATACTGCCTGGCTACAGCCAATCTTTCTTTTTTCTTTACCTTTTGAAATTCTAATCCCAAAGCAATATTTTCTTCTACCGTACGCCACGGAAATAACGAATAATCTTGAAAAACCATGCCTACTTTTTTATCCGGCTTATATTTAGGCTTACCCCGGTATAAAACTAATCCGGCACTAGGCTTTTCTAATCCCGCTACAATTCTTAACAAGGTTGACTTGCCACAGCCGGAAGGTCCTAAAATACATACAAACTCATTCTCTTTGACTTCCAGGTTTATATTATCTAAAGCTCGGACAATATTACCATTTTTAGCTTTAAATTCTTTAGCTAAGCTATTTATTGCAATACATGCATTTCCCAAAATTACACCTACTTTACTCGTTGTTGCCAACCATATCTTTTTTCTTCCAGAGTTCTAAACATAAAATCTAATAAAGCTCCAATTAATCCAATACTGATCATCCCGGTCATAACTACATCAATACGGGCTAATTCATAAGCATGAGTAATCATATACCCTACCCCGGATAAACTTCCGGGCAGCATTTCAGCCGCGATTAAGCAGGCCCATGCTGTACCTAAGCCGGTTCGCAAGCCGTTTACCATAGTAGGTGCGGCTGCCGGAATTAAAATCTTAGTAAAAATATCTACTTCACTGGCCCCTAGAATTTTACCGGTATCAATTAGAGTTTGGCGTACATTCTTAACTGCATGAACCGCACTAGTTAATATAGGATAAAAAGCTCCGATAAAAATGATAAATATCATAGACAATTTGAAGCTGCCTAAATAAATGTACCATTGACCCTGCTCAACTCCGGCCAAGGTAGCCAGACTGGCAATGCCAAACCAGGCTAACACTAAGGGCACCCAGGCTAAAGGCGGAATAGGGCGGAATAAACCAATAAAATTATTAAAAAGCTGATAAATAGTTTTACTATATCCCATCATAATTCCTAAGGGTAAAGCCACCGCTACGGCTAAAAGATAGCCAATCATGACTCTAAGTAAACTAATTAAGATATTTACGGCCAGAGAACCTAAGCCGATGAGGCTCTGGTTGGGATGTAACAAGTTCCCTAATACTTTAGGAAAAGGAGGTAATATCATCGAATTATTCACTACATTAGCTAACCATAACCATAATATGATTAATAACACCGGCAAAAATAAAGCTAATCCCAGTGAAGCTATAAATTTTTTAAACATTCCCTATTTCTCCTCGAACTTATTAACTAAAGTTCCTACTGCTTAAGTAGCAGGGACTTTAGTATTTTATCTATCCACTTTATCAATAAAGGTAAAATCAATTAATTCAGCTTTAATTTCCGCAAAGCTCTTATTTTTTAAATTACCTTCAAATTTATCCATTTCATTTAAGGCGTCCACATATATTTCTACTCCATCCATCCATTTTTCCGTCGGTTGAGTAGTAAAAACCAAGGTGGTTTTCTCTACTGCTTCTACGGGTATTCCTATAATTTCAGCATGGTTTTGAGCTGTTTCAGCTTTATTTTCATTACTCCACTGGGCAGTATTAGTAAATAACTGGGCCATAGCCTGGATTATTTCGGGATGATTTTGTACGATTTCTTCCCGGGCAGCCAATACGCAGCAGGGAAAATCATACCATTGGCCTGCAGGCGGAAACTCATGTAATGATATAGCTATATTACCTACACCTTGCACCTCGGCAGCTTCCGGATAATGTGACGGCCCCACCCAGGCCTCCACCTGCTTACCGGATAAAGAAGGCAAAAGATTAGTGGCACCTTTCAAATCTACTAATAATACATCGGCTGAACTATCGGTAGGATTTTCTGTAACTTTAAACCCGGCGCCTTTTAATGAACTTTCAACTACTACCCGCGGAGCACTGGTAGGTGAATGATAACCGATTTTAACCGGATTAGGGGACTGGTTAATATAGGCTTTTACTGCGTCCCATCCGCGGATGTCAGTATCAGGGGCAAATACCATTCCTATCCCATCAGTATGCACCGGGCAAATTACTTTTACTGATGTGCCCTGATCTCTGGCAAACATCATTCCGGTTATTGAATTAGAACATAAATCTATCTGCTTTTGCCCCATCAAAACGGCGGTTTCCGAACTGCCTTTAGTAACTACCATCTGTATAATAGCTAAGCTTTTACCCGCAGAGATTAGTTCATATTTCTCCCGCTCAACTATTTCTTTTAGATATACCCCGGTATCTTTTAAAGCTTCACCTTTAGTAGCAGCAGTCAGAGCTATACCGGTATGTAAATCATAGCCCCATGCCATACGTAATGTAGGTATATCTTTTTTAGCATCAGTAGAAACCTCACTATTTCCACATCCGATCAAACTAAAACTCATAACCATCACTACACATAAAATTACTAAAACCTGTTTAAAATTCTTTTTCACCTAACCTTACCTCCCCAATTTATTAGTTATAAACTAGATTAAATAATTCACCTCCTATAAATTCTTACTGTAAAGAATATTACTACGGCCATTGATAAATTACCTTTATTTCAATAATTACTTTTGGTTATAATCATTCAACTTGGTAAAAGCGAAATTTATGCACATCAATCCGGGGCAGGCATGGTAAGGGGGGCAACCTCCTTTCGGGGAAATTGACGGATATGATAAAATACTAAAATAGTTCTTGACTCTCCGGCAGCCGGAGGATGTAGGATATAACCACGAAAGAAAGGGCGGTGATTTGATGTATCGCATCGGTATGTTTTCCAAACTCGGCAGGGTTACTGTTAAGACACTGCATTATTACGACGAAGTAGGCCTGCTCGTACCTGCTCATGTAGATGAGGAAACCGGTTATCGTTATTACACAACCATGCAGCTTTTCCGGCTTGCTGAAATTATGGCATTACGGCAGATGGGGTTTTCCATTCCTGAAGTATCCGCGATTGTTGATGGCCACAACATAGCGGGGATACTGGAACAGCGCAAAGCCGAACTTGACAGCGAATTGCAGAATGTTACCGACCAGCTCTTTCGATTAAATTATTATATCCAAGAACAGAAAGAGGGTCATATAATGGAATATCAAGCTGTTATCAAGGAAATTCCTGCTTTTACGGTGTACTCAGCACGGTACACACTCCCCAATTATGCAGCACTAAATGAAATCATGCCCGCACTTGGTCAAAAGGTAAGCCAGGCCAATCCAGGCATTAAATGTGTAGAACCCGGTTATTGCTTTAACGTCTATCTTGACGGCGAATATCGGGATACCGACATTAACGTGGAAATCTGTGAAGCCGTCACCAGCCGTGGTCAAGATGGCGATGGAGTCGTATTCAAGGAAATCCCCGCCATCAAAGCCGTGTCTGTTCTGCACCGGGGTGCTTATGAAAAGATTGGAGCCGCTTACGCCTATGCGGTGCGGTGGGCAGAGCAAAACGGATATCAAATTACCGACAATGTGCGCGAGAGCTATATTGACGGCATTTGGAACCAAGACAAGGTGGAAGATTGGCTCACCGAAATCCAAGTTCCGGTAGAAAAGAAATAACGGGCAAACACCAAGCGGGTTGTTCTATGGGGAGCAGCCCGCTTATTTACTTAGCCCCGTTTTTGCCCCCAGGGGCATATGGCCTGACATAGGCCGCATATACACCGGTCTATTTTAATATCCCAGCTTTTTTTACGTTCCTCCTGGTATTGATGGCATTTAAAGACATCAACTTGAGGCATGCCGGTAACCGGATTTAGTTCATCGATAGCACCGGCCGGGCAGGCATCTATGCTGACGTTATACTGTTTACTCATAATATGGATTATTCGATAAAAATTTACAAAAATTGCACTTACTGTATGTTACTATAATGGAGATGTGATTTGCGCATAAAGCTGTAAATATTAGATTGAGTCAACACAATTGAGTGATCGGCAAAATTACAAAAGGGATATATGTAAATCATTGAAACGATGATAATCAAAATGATTAGGTTGTTTAAATGATTGGAAAAATGTTAAGACTGCCGGGCTGGAGCAGATAATAGCTTTTTTATATAGTAAATCTTTCTTCTGCTCTGTGTAATTTAGTATAAGAGAGGTGAGGCTTATGATTGTGTTATAAAATAAATAGATGTTTGATAGGATTTATTTTGCTCCTTATAATACAATTAATCAGCTTTTTATTTTTCACTATTATCAATAGTTTATTATTCTTGTCAATATAATTTGTATTATATAGCACACAATCTATACTTTTTAAATAACTGGAGGGTAAAAAATATGGGGAAAAGAAATTTATCAATTATATTGGTGCTGGCGTTAATGTTATCAGTAATAATAGCGCCTACTGCACAAGCAGCAGACGATAAATCTTTTATTTTGGAAGGTAACTTTGTTTTTGATGATGGTCATGTATTAAGCTACGAAAAAATAGCTACTGATCTCGAAATATGGCATAGCCTAAGTGATCTTGAAAAACAAAGAATTTGGAACGAGATGGAAGCAGCGGTTATTAATCAATATCCAGAATATGTTAGCGATCGAGAAGCAAATTTGCAGGAAAGAAGAAAAGAAAAAGCTCTTTTTAAAGAAGAATTAATTTCAAAAAATGAATTAAAAATTGCTCCATACAATAGCAACCTTAAGATGGAAGAATTAACTATAAAGATGCCCGAAAAAACTAGTGCTTCAGCAATTCCCTCATTTAGTCAAACAGTTTATGGAGGACCTTATGGTATTACTACCACAAGTGATATTCCAGCACAAACCATGGCAGAAACTGGATCTACTCCAACAAATGGTTGGGCAGATTCAAAAGCTTACTACATTAATCCTTATGGGCTTGGATCTGGTTACGCTGTAAGTGCATGTGGTATTTTACTTCATGTTCAAGGTTCTGGTTCAGATCTTGCTTTTATCAACATGCAAGGCAAATATAACGGAGGATTACAAGTTGCTGATTACATTTCTCTCCCTATCCCACCATATAATAATACCCATACATACGCTTCTGTAGACATAGATGTCTATGAAATTAATCCCTCAACCTTACAGATTCTTTCATTGGTGACAACCAAAAATATAGAGGAAGCAAATACTACGATAGGGTTAATGCAAACTGATGTTAGGGGAGATATTTCAGATACAGTAGCGTATTATATTCAAGCAGGTAAGTCTTATTATATAGCTTTAACTGTTTTTACTTCGGCAATGGTTGATTCCGGTTTGACTAGCATAGGTAACTATTCGCGCTCTGATATGTATGATGATACCGCTGGTGGAGGTCCTGGAGGAGAAGGTGGAGACTTATATTCAACTACAATTACAATTTATTGATAAAAATTAGCATTTTACTTTATCTAGTAGGATTTAGAAAAGAATATGCGGATTTGCAAATAGCAAATCCGCATTTATGTAAACGTCCCAGATTTCAACGACGGATAAAACCGAGAAACTGAAAGCAACAAAAGCTCTAGCCAAACAATGGGAATCTATAAACTGGTTCATAATAGAGCAAGATGTCAATCAGATGCAAACCATAATTGCCAAGGCGACGGCAGAAAGGAAAAACAGCAAAGCAAAAAGGCTGCAATATTTACTAACACATTCATTTAATTCAAAGTTATACGCAGTCAGGGACGTAACCACGAACAAAGGCAAAAGCATAATTTTCTTGACAGACCGTAGCATGCTGTATTTCTACATTCTCTGAGTTTTAATTATCTTCGAGGGGGCTAAGCATGGATAAGGAATTAGAATCAGGATATAAAAATATACCCGTTCAGTCTGTCTTTCAAAGAGCAAATTTTTCAGATCGCGCATTTGCTTTTATAGTTGATGGCGTAATAGTAATAATGATACCCAGACTACTGTCATTCATTCTGGGAGGGCTTATAGGAGCAACCATTGGTTTTAATATGTATTCTACAATCATTCGTGTCTTTCTTGTATTAGTGTCTCTCCTTATCCCTCTTTGGTATTTTTCCTTCTATCAATATAAGCATAATGGTCAAACATTAGGAAAAAGATGGAACAAAGTCAAGGTAACTGATTTACAGGGAAATGACGCAAACTTATCCCGCTTTGCATTTCGGACGTTAATTGCATTAGCTCCCATAACAATTGGAGGAAGTCTTGGATATCTTTGGTTGTTGACATATTTACCTGCTATGACCAAAGAAAAGCGAACACTGCACGACTATATTGTTGGAACGCAAGTCATTTCCATAAAATAAGGCCGAAAAATAATACTTGACTATCATAGTAATAAATCCTGTTAATGTCAACTTAAACGTGTTCAGAACCGTTACATGAGGGCACAGTCTCACTTGACAAGTTAAATGAAACCGTAATGTAAGTATGAATTATACTGCAGAAACAAAATTAAGGGGTACGGAACACAAAGTGACGGTTCGAGAGCCCTGAAAGGCATCCCTCGGATGCCTCATCAGAATTACATTTTTTCTTTTTTACCTAGCCTCGTTTTTGCCCCCAGGGGCATATGGCCTGGCATAGGCCGCATATACACCGGTCTATTTTAATATCCCAGCTTTTTTTGCGTTCCTCCTGGTATTGGTGGCACTTAAAGACATCCACTTGAGGCATGCCGGTAACCGGATTTAGTTCATCGATAGCACCGGCCGGGCAGGCATCTATGCAAACTGTACAAGAACCGCATCTGCTTTTTACCGGTTTTCCTGGAACTAACTCAGCATTAGTCAGGATAGTAGCCAATCTAACCCGGGGGCCATCCTGGGGGGTTAAGAAAAGTCCGCTTTTCCCGACCCAGCCTAAGCCTGCCGCCCGGGCTACCAGCTTATGGGAAACAAGTCCGGCCAGCTTTTCGGGGTAAACTCCTTAAGAGGCCGGAACAGGATAAGCCTTAAAACCTTTTTTCTCAATTATTCTTACTAACCTGACGGAACTGATATTTTGGAAATGGTCTACGGCGTGGTAGGAATAATTATTAAAGCTAAGCTGTTTATCCTGCTCCTGTTCCAGTATAGAATCTAACACTCCGTCAGATAGCCTGAATACCATAGAAATGGCCATAGGGTACTGATAAATAAAATCTCCGCTAAAATATTTTAAGTAATCATGATAAGGTCTTATATCAGCTACGCCAAAATAATCCCAGCCCAGTTTTATAGCCTCTTCTTGCAGATAATCAGTTAAATTCACCTTTTACCCTCCCAGGCATCTTTTAATTGTCCCGCCAGATTAATATTAGCAATTAAAGCTATAAGCTGAATTAAGGAAGCATAACCCCCGGTATGATCATCCAGAAATTTATTAATCAGGGGATGAAAATCAATTCCTTTTTCCTGCATCATATTTATCTGCTCAGCAGCTAAAGCTAACAGCTTACTATCCTTAATCTTTAGGTAAGCAGGCACAGGATTAAAAATTAATATCCCTTTACCATCCTTAAAATCTATATTATGAATATTATTTTCATCTACAGCCCCATCCAGCTTATAACCGGGACCGGAAAAAAGGAATCCCTCATAAGCCGGACTTTTCCAGCCTAAAACTCTTATTCCCTGCGCCTTTAAATACTCCAAGCTGGCCTTAGCATCTATAACATCCTTAAATCCCGAGGATATAAACCACAGCGGTTTATCAGCTATATTTACTAAATCCTGCGATACTCTCTGCCCGGTTATCCCCCCTATTCCAGCAGTAACTACCAGGTCATGGGGAGCAGCCAGACTCATAAGCGCAGAGGCAGTCAGATACCCATTTATAGGGCTTTCCGTTAACTTCTGAAGATGTCCGGCATCCAGGCGCGGCCAATCATTTTGATTACGAATTTCAAGTATTTCATCCAGATTGGCCTTTTTGATTATGCCGCCTTTAACGTAAGGTAATATTACATCCTCATTTGGCCATAGGTAATTAATCAAGTGGTTATCTAAAGAGGGCAAGCCCCGCCCTAGCAGACAAGTATCTACCAGAACCGGGCTTTTAATTGCTTTAGTCATTTACTTATTTCCAGCCTTCATATTCATCAATATTTTCTGTAGTTACAATGGCCAAAGGTGAAAATACGGTGCCAACTTCATGTCCCTGAATATTTTTAAGGGCTAACAATACCGCGGCTTTAGCATAAACAGTGGAGGAATAAGCAATACTGCCATCCAGTTTTCCGGCTTTTATAGCTTCAGCAGCTTCATTTATAAAATCTACCCCAAAAATTATTTTACCTTCTCTTTGTCCGGCTGCTTCTAAAGCATCTGCCGCGGCCAGAGCCATAACATCATTACAGGAGAAGATTCCTTTAAGGTCGGGATGAGCTTGCAGTAAATTGGTAGCAATATTATAAGCGGTGTTTCTATCCCAGTTAGCCGGTTGGATAGATACTAATTCTACATTAGGAGCATTCTCAAATACTTTTTTAGCTCCCGCAGTACGCCCTTCACTCTGTCCGGCTCCGGGGATTCCTTGTATTATCGCTACTTTTCCGCCCTCGGCTCCCATTTTTTCTACCATATATTCTGCGGCCAGCTTCCCTTGTTCTTCAAAATCTACACAAATACGGCCATCCAGCTTGCCACCCGCATTTGCTACAGCTTCCGTGTCTATTCCCGGGCCTAAGTTAATTACTTTTATGCCTTGATTATTGGCTTGCACTACCCCGGGTACTAAATTAAAAGGCTCGATAGGTGATATTATTAAAGCTTTGAAATCTTTCGCCGTCATAGCTTGCAAAGTTTCTAATTGCGATTTACTGTCATTTTCCGTAGGAGCGGCCATAACTTCTACCTCTACTCCCAGTTCTTTACCAGCCGCTTCGTAAGCTTCCTTCATTCCTACCCAAAACGGATTAGTTAGAGTTATAACCAGCATCCCGATTTTATCTCCGGTATTAGTTTCCGGTAAGGGCTGTAATTGAGACATTAACACTTCTTCCATTTCCAGCATCTTGGCATTGGTTATTTCAGTTTGCTTAGATGCATCATTACCGGCATTACCAGCATTTTTATCATTGTCCGAGTTATTATTTCCTGCACAACCTACCAGAGACATCAATAAAGCCATGATCAATAATATTGAACATATTTTTTTAAATTTCAATTCTTTCTCTCCCTTTCTTAATTAGCCTGTTTCAGCCTATTTACAGTATTTCTGAAACGTAATTCCGAGGTTATCACGGCAATCAAAATGATTAAACCAATCGCCAGTTGTTGATAATAGGAAGGAATACTCATTATGGTAAGACCATTACGAAGTACTCCTAATAACAGACAAGCGATTATGGTACCACTTATACTCCCTCTCCCTCCTTTCATATCTGTTCCCCCCAGTACTACTGCCGCTATCGCATCTAATTCAAACATATAGCCGGCTAACGGTTCGGCTGTATTTAAACGCGCCGTTACTACCAAACCGGCTAATGCTGCAGTAAACCCACATAGTCCGTAAATAATGACCTTATATTTTTTAGTTGCTACCCCACTGCGGTGCAAGGCTTCTTCATTGCCTCCCAGGGCCAAGGTATAACTGCCTAATTTGGTATAATTTAAAATGATTGCTCCGAGGATGGCTATACCTAATGCGATTAACATGGGAGGATTAACCGGCCCAATATGCCCGCTGCCCCACCAGGTAAAAGCTGTTCCAAACCCATAGATAGGAATACCTGCAGTCATAATTAAGGCAATTCCCCGGGTTACCGACATAGTACCTAAAGTAACTATGAAAGGATTAATATTAAAAGCTGAAATTATGATACCGTTAAATAATCCCACTACGGTTCCTACGGCTAAGCCCATTAATATAGCTGCCTCTACTGCTATGCCGCTATGCATAGCGGTAGCCATACAGACTCCGCTCAAAGCCACGATAGCCCCTACGGACAAATCAATGCCCGCCGTACAAATCACAAAGGTCATGCCGACTCCCATAATAATGAGCAGAGTTGATTGATCCAAAATGTTTCTGATGTTAAACCAGGTTAAAAAATGCGGAGAAACCTGGCTCAAATAAATAACCGCTCCCGCCAGTATCAAGCCTAAAAGAATTTGCGAGAAATAGTTTGAGGCTCTATTTAACCACCCTTGTATCATAATGCTATCTCCTGTGCTTCATTTAAGTTGTTAACTCCGGTTATGTAATGAGCTATCTCACTGGGACTGCTTTGGGCAGTTATTAAATCTGCCACTAACCGTCCCTGTTTCATAACACATACCCGCTCTGATATTTCTAACACATGATGCAAATTATGGCTGACTACTATTACACTGTAGCCTTGTTCACCTAACGTTTTAATCAGATTTAAAATCTGACGGGATTCATTTACTCCCATAGCCGCCGTAGGCTCATCAAAAATTATTACCTGGCCGCCTTGATTAATGGCCCTGGCTACGGCTATACCTTGCCTTTGACCACCTGATAGCTGGCTGACCATCCGATGCGGGTCTAATATGTTAACATTCAGACTTTGCAAAAGCTCTTTAGACTTTTTAGTCATAAGCTTCTTATCCAACCACCAGCCCAGCTTTACTAATTCCCGGCCCAGAAACAGGTTGGCGGCCACATCTCTGGTATCAACTAAAGCCAGGTCCTGATAAACTGTAGATATACCTAAGCTAATGGCTAAGGCAGGAGTAAGTCCTTTATAGACTTGACCGGCTATTTTAATTTCGCCCTTACTAGGTTTAAGGGCTCCTGATAAAATCTTAATCAAAGTAGACTTACCAGCCCCATTATCACCGACTAAGGCTAAAACTTCTCCCTGATGAATATCTAAGCTAACACCTTGTAGCGCCTGAATATTACCATAGTCTTTCGCTATATTTTTCAAACTGATAATCGGTTCACTGCTTGAATTAGTCAATAGGCGGCCTCCTTACTAAATTAGCTATTTCCTCCTCAGTTACTAAAACTCTCGATCCCGGCTTACTGCATACTATGGCACTATAAAAAGCTGCCCGCCTAAGAGCAGCAGCTAGCGGCATATTATTTAAAATATAATCCTTAAGCAAAACAGCTATAAATTGATCTCCGGCTCCGGTAGCATCCACCTCTTTTATCCTGGCCGCCGGCTGATATAAAAGTTCCCCCTCAGCATAAGCATAAGAACCGTTTTTTCCGTCAGTTATAACTACCGTTTCAAGTTGGGGGAATTTATCTTTTAACCATTTCACTAAGTCGACCGTCTTTAAATTGGTTTGAAATTCTTCAGCTAAAACCGGATAGCTGCCCATAATATGTCCGGCATAAGCTAAGGCCTGTTCCACAGTAGTGTGAGTTAAGCCTAAAGATTTAGTAACGGTAGTAGGAATTTGAAAACCAACTACGACCTTAGCCCCGGTTTCATTAGCTTTCTTCATTAAATTCAAGGCTGGTTTTACCGGCAGGAGTGAAGTATAAAACAGTTTAGGCATAGTCATAGCTTTAATTTCACTAACTTCCCGAACTAAAGCGGTACCAAAATTCATAACCGTTTTTTTGCTTGAGCCGATATTAATTAAGAAATTGCTTTGGCTAGTTTCTCCGGCCAATGTTGGGCATAACGAAATATCTATACCCGCTTCAAGCATAGTTTCCCGGGCTCTTATTCCGGGCAAATCATCACCCCAATGAGTATATAAAGCACACCTGACTCCTAAATTAGATAAATAATAGGCTAGATTACCCCCATGTCCCCCGCCTTGATAGTAAATATTACTAGCTGCATTATAATCATTTTGCAGATTCTCCACTTGTAGGACCGTTTCATACCCTGACGGTGCTGCTACCAAGACTTGACTATTTCCAGGTAATTCCATATGTATATCCTATCTGCCATTTTCGACAAAATTAATTAAATATATTTATAACATAATACATCATAAATATCTACTATTTATTTCATAACTATTAGTTATATATAAGTGGCATCTGTCTATTTCACTGAATGATACTATGATTAACATTTAGTAATAATTGATATAGGTAATATTAAAAACAAATCGAGTAGCTAGAAAACAGGGTAATTAATCCTGTTTTCTTTGCTCTCACAGAACCGGACGTACGTTTGCCGTATCCGGCTCCTGAAATTTCTCCCCGAATTAATAGTAATTCGACAACAACCC
>JAEWZB010000037.1 GCA_023395515.1 Bacillota bacterium | reverse complement strand
GTATAGTGGGACAGACGAGATTTAATTCTCCCAGTCTTCTAATCGGCCACCAATCAAAATCCGTTCCCGTTTCCACTCTAGATGCGAAATAAGGATGTAATTCTTGATTACATAAGTCACGTACCTGTTGAACTAAAGCTATTTGTTCATTAGTTAGTGCGAAGTCCATTTACATGTGCTCCTTTCGCCTCTTCCATCCGAGGTATTCAACAAATTCTACCACCTGTCTGCGTTCATCCTCACTTAAGCTATAAATATTATTCATTAACCGAAGTAACTCACTATCCTGAAAATTGGATGGTACTGGATCTGACTCTAAAGTGTTATCGCCAAATCCTTCCACAAAATATTCTAAAGGCTTTTCTAAAACCTCTGATAACCTTTCTAATTGGGAGAGATAAATGCGGCGTTTACCTTTTTCGTAATTGGATAAAGCTGATTGGGAACAGCCAATAGCATCGGCTAGCTGTTCCTGGGTCATTTTTTTTTCTTCCCGGGCAATTTGTATTTTATATCCGAGTTCACTAAGGTTCATATAGGTTCCTCTCACAGCTTTTTTTAATCATTTTATCATACCTAATTGTAACACAATACCAGGGGAAAAAAAGTAAATATTACGATTTTTTCTCCATATTACATATTTGTAATGTCGTATAGATGCTGAATCAACTTAAATATTAAAATAAATGCCTTTACTGTTTATTACGTATGTGATAAAGTGTAATATATAAATAATAATTAAAGGGGAGGTTTTCAAATGTTTGAATTTACTATGTCACCTGAACAAATCGCCTTACGGGATGAGGCCAGAGAAATGGCCAAATCTGTAACCCGGGAGTATATCCTGGATATGGATGCAGACAAAATCAAGTATCCTAAAGAATATCTCCAAGAATGCGGGAGAAGAAACTTAATCGGTCTCAGAGTTCCTAAGGAATATGGGGGACGCGGTGTAGGCTGGGAAGAATGTATAATTGCTTTGGAAGAAATTTGTGTTAACGGCTACATGTTTGGTTGTACCTATGGTGTAACTGGTGATGTGGTTCCCGAAGCATTAGTTTATTACGGAACCGAAGAACAAAAAAAGAAGTATTTAGTTCCTATTTGTAAAGGGGAAAAATTTGCGGCTGAATGTCTGACTGAACCACGGGGCGGCTCGGACTTCTTTGGTTCCACCATGATAGCTAAAGCGGACGGAAATGATTTTATTATTAATGGACAGAAAAGGTTTATTGTGGGCGGCGAAGGTGCGGATTTCTTCTTAGTTTACGCTAAAACTAATCCTGAAGGTGATGCTACTAATTCCATGACTTGCTTTATGATAGAAAGAGAAATGGGAGTTAAGACGGAGTATTTATACGGCTTGATGGGATGCAGAGGCGGCGGAACTGCCCGGGTAGTTTTTGAAAATGTACGGGTTCCTAAGGAAAATGTTATAGGTGAAGTTAATGGTGCTTTTCCTATCTTTTATCAAATGATGATTCCGGAAAGATTTGGTACCGCAGCTATGACTATCGGAGCCGTACGTCCTGCTTTAGAAATTGCTACTGATTATTCCACTAAGCGTAAAGCTTTTGGCCGGACTATAAACAAGTTCCAAGGGGTTAATTTTAAAATTGCTGAAGCAGTAACTAAGTTAGATAGCAGCCGCAGTATGATGTATATTACCGCCAAGGCTGTTGATTCCGGGGCCAATCCTAATTTATGCCGCCGTCTGGTTTCCGAAGGCAAGAAATTTGTTACTGAACAATGCTGGGATGTAGCTAATTTAAGTATGCAGGTAATGGGCGGTATCGGTTATACTGACGTTTACCCGGTAGAAAAAATCTTAAGAGATATGCGTTTATCCATGATATGGGTAGGAACTAATGAAATAATGAGCGTGATTACTCAACACGAATGGTATGCTGAGCGCAAACAAGAATTAAAGAATAATAGTAAACGTAATAGTGAATTTGATTGTATCAGTGCTTTCGTAGATGACGAAAAAATATACGAATAATAAATTTAGCTAAATTGTATAAGGAGGCGAACTAATTGATAGAAAAATGGCAACAGTTATATAAGGAAAAATGTATGAGTGCTGCTGCTGCTGCAGAGTTAATTGAAAATGGGGATCGCATTTCATTGCCTACAGCTAATGGAACCCCGCGTGTGTTATGGCAAGCTATTGCTAAACGAATTGAAAACAATGAATTATGTGACAGTGAGTTAACTGTGGGGTTGAATCTTAATGCCCCTGATCTATGCAAACCGGAAATTGCCTCTAAAATTTATTATCGTGACGGATATATTAGTCCTTTTTCCCGGCCTCTGGCCCAAAAAGGGATAATTGATCCTACTCCTTTTAGGTTTTTTGATATTCCCCGTACCTGTGTGGAAGATCGCGACTATAATGTTGTAACTATGACGGCTTCCCCTATGGATCAACATGGTTGGTTTAGTGCGGCCTTAAATTGCTCGCATAGTTATTCCATGACTCGCCGGCAATGGAAAAGGGGAAAACCGATGAAGGTTTTCCTGGAAGTGAACGAGAATGCACCTACCGTATATGGTCATAACCATTTTCATATCTCGGAAGTTACGGCTATTGTAGAAGCCAATTGGGATTTAATCGCACCGCCACGGGTAGAACCTAATGAAAAAGATATTGCTATAGCCAGCTATATTGCCGAACAAATTCCTGATGGGGCTTGCGTACAGCTAGGTATTGGTGCTCTGCCCGATGCAGTGGGCAAGCAGCTTACCCACAAGAAAGATTTAGGTTGTCATACGGAAATGATCGTTGACGCTTATCTGGATTTGTACAAAGCCGGTGCTCTTACTAACCGGAAAAAAACCTTTATGCCTCATAAATCAGTAGGGACTATAGTTATCGGCAGTAAAGACCTTTATGAATTTGCCGACCGCAATCCCGGGGTAGAAGTTCATGGAATCGACTTTTGTGCTGACCCCAGCATTATAGCCAAACATGATAATTTTATGGCCATTAATGCCATTACCCAATGTGACCTGGGTGGACAATGTATTTCCGAGTCTATGGGACATACACCTTACTCGGGACTAGGCGGGCAAGCTGATTTTGTACAAGGGGCCTGGCAATCTAAAGGCGGAAAAGCATTTCTGGCCATGTATTCCAGCTTTACTGATAAAAGCGGGAATATGCAATCTAAGATAGCACCATTAGTAAACGGCTGGGTGGCTATTAGCCGTTGGGATGTGCAATATCTTGCTACTGAGTACGGATGCGTATATATAAAGGGAACAGGTATGCGGGAGAGAGTCCAAAAGATTATCAGTATTGCTCATCCTGATTTCAGAGAATGGTTAGCCTCAGAAGCCAAACGTCTCAATTTTATCGACTCTACTTCTGACATTAACCTTAAAGGTATGCGCAAAGAAGTTTAATATTAAACTATAGCTAGTATATAAAGCCCCAATCGGCATTAACCGGTTGGGGCTTAGGTATGTTTACAGCTCAGAAGAGTTACTTTCGGTTAACCCAAGCCATAATTTTATCCCCATCTTCTGCTTCTATACCCTTAAGACTGATTTTAGTTCCACCTACACTAGAGGCTATCATTATGGCCAGATTCTTAAGGGCTCTACGTTTTTGTAAAGGGTTTTGCTGGAGCTCTATAGATTGAACTTTGGCTCGTTTAACCAGAAAAGTATTTAAGCCGAAAATTCGAAAACGAACTGATAATTGTTCGCCCGTGATTTGCCAACCGGCATCCCGGTACTGTTTAAGGCCCCATAAGTAAGCGCCAAGCGGCAATAGTAATGATAAGAAACCGTATTTTAAGAATATTATTAAAGGTAATACCATTAGTAAAGCCGGAATAGCTAAAATCATCCGGTAACGATTTTGAGCGGCTTTAGCTAAAGGATTATAAAAATCTTCCAGTTCAAATTCCGGCAGAAAAGTCTGGAGAAAGTTAGTAACTTCTTTTTGAGATAGTAGAGGAAAAACTAAGGTAGCGGTAGAGGATTTATCTCCATAACCGGCACTTACCACCTGAATAGTAGCCAGACCAAATGGTTGCCTTAAAATACCGGCTACAATTTTAACGGCTTGAATTCTTTTCCGGGGAATACTTATTTGACGTTTTTCTATAAGTCCGCGCTGTACCATAAGCCGGTCTTCGTAACGGGTTATGCTAAATCCGCCTATATTAATAATAGTGCCGATTATAGATAAGAGCCAAGCCAGAAGAAGTATGATAAAGACTCCTGCTACATAGGTGAAGATACCGTCACCGGCATAACTGATTAAATACTTTCCTAAGCGGGTATAAATATCTTCATCAGGGATATATTGATTAACCTGGGATAAAAGCGCTATACCTCCCAATAATACTACCCCTATGCCATTAGAGGTAGTGGCCGCTATGAGCAGGTCTCTGGTATTAAGCTTTTTTTCTAAATTAGCATCCGGGGTAATATCTGCGGTAAAATCCTTATCAGCCGTAATACGCAGCCTAGCTTGCAGTTCCTGGGCCTGGGCTTTAGTAATAGCAGATAAAGATGCTTCCGCCTGCCGGTTGCTCCCGGCTGTTTGTACTTCTAATTTTACCAATCCAAATATTCTTTGTACTATTCCGGCGGAAAGCTGTATGCTTTGGATACGTTCCAGGGGGATATAAGTTTTGTGGCGGGAAAAAACTCCCTGTTCTATTCTTAACTCATCATTATAAATAACATAGTGGAAACGTAACCAGCTTAGGAAAGCAAAAACAATATATAGTCCCAGACCGGCTAACCCTATGGCTATTATCCATTCTGTACTTAAAGGACTAGTAGCAATAACCACGGAGGAGCCAATTAAAAATTGAACCAAAGCCGAAATGTGCTTGATTAAGTTTTCTAATACGGCGGCTGGATGCAGACGCTCCGGTTTAGACATCTTCTTCTACCACCCTGGCTAAAAGGGATATATGGTCTCTAAGCTCATCCGCGATTTCCTCTTTTAAAGCAGGTATTTCGTGACTGCCGGCGGCAGTAGAAATGGTAACTGAGGCTAAAGCAAACTTATGCATAAGGGGACCTTGTTTAGTGTCAACATGCTGCACTCTTACCATGGGAATAATAGTGCGTTTCCTAATCCATAAGCCATAAGCCAAATCAATATCCTGTTCAGATATGGCGTAAGCCCATCTTTCCCAGACAATTTTGGGGAAAACTGCGGTTTTTAAAACCGTAATAAGTAAGCAGACTACTATTAATAACCAAGCTATCCAGGTAGGCCATGACCAAAACCTAATTCCCAATATATAAGCTATAGGGATAACCCAGAAAAATAATGAAACTATGAAACCAGACCATTGGAAGTAATGAAGGGCATTTTCCCCCAGTTTGTTTACGGGTTCATTACGCATGTTATGCCTCCCTAATAAAAGCTATGAACTAAAGACTATTTTAACATATCTTAATTTTATTTAAGAATCTCATGTAACCTTAAAAATTAAGTACGGTTTAATTTTTGAATTTTGACCTAGGTCAAGGTTTAAAATGTTGGCTTCCCTTATAATTTAACCAAACAAAGGAAACCACTAAGATAATAAAAAAGGAGGAATTAGTTATGACCACTAAAACTTATCAACTACAAACTTTAACTTGCCCAACTTGTGTTAAAAAAATTGAAACCGCGGTTAAACAGATGGAAGGTGTAAAAGGGGTAGATGTTTTATTTAATGCCAGTAAGGTAAAAGTTAATTTCGACGACAGCTTAGGAGATGGCAAAGATATCAGAAAAACTATTGAAAGATTAGGTTTTGGAATTCTGGGAGAAAAGTAAAAGATGAAGGAGTGGTGAGGATATGTTAAGGGATAGCAAAGGGCAAAGGGTTATCATAGCCGGCGCTTTGATAGTACTGGCTTTACTTCTTAACCAATTTGGTCAGGGAATCAATATCACCCATGGTTTATCCCTTGGCACGTCCGATTTTTTAATGATTCTGGCTACTATTGTAGCCGGTTATCCTATAGCAGTTAATGCCTTCCAGGCTATTCGTTATAAAATACTAGGTATTGACGCTTTAGTAACCTTGGCGGTAATTGGGGCCTTATATATCAGGGAATATTGGGAAGCGGCAGCGGTTACTTTTCTGTTTATGCTGGGTAACTATTTGGAGTCCCGAGCTTTAGAAAAAACCAGATCAGCTATTAGGTCTTTATTAGAATTAGCTCCTGATGTGGCTCGAGTTATTCGGGATGGGCAAGAAATTGAGATTGCCCCGGAAGAAGTTAGCAAAGGTGAAATAGTTATAGTAAAACCGGGGGAAAAAATCCCGGTAGATGGAATGGTTACAGAAGGCAATGCCTATGTAAACCAGGCTTCCATCACTGGTGAGTCTATGCCTGTTACTAAAGAAAACGGGGATGGGGTCTTTTCGGGAACTATTTTGGAATCCGGCTACCTGAAAATTAAAGCGGAAAAAGTAGGGGATGACACGACTTTTGCCCGAATTTTAGAGATGGTGGAGGAAGCCCAGGATAAAAAAGCTAAAACCCAGAAATTTTTAGAAGTTTTTGCCCAGTATTATACCCCGGGAATTGTAGTATTGGCGGTAGTAGTTTACCTTTTAACCCGGGATCTGCCTTTATCATTAACCCTCTTAGTCATAGCCTGCCCGGGAGCTTTAGTTATTGCCACCCCCGTTTCAGTTGTGGCGGGTATAGGGAATGGAGCTAAAAATGGGGTACTTATCAAAGGCGGAGAAATTATCGAGAAAATCGGCACCGTAAAAGTAATTGCTTTTGATAAAACCGGAACCTTGACCGAAGGCAAGCCCAGGGTTAATAGGGTTCGGGCTTACGGTATAGGAGAAGAAGAGTTATTACACCTTACTGCCAGCGCGGAGATGTATTCCGAACATCCATTAGCCAGAGCTATTATAGCCCAAGCGGACTCGGTTTTAAGTATAAGCTTAACTGCGCCCCAGGCCGCAGAAATTATAGCTGGCCAAGGGCTAAAGGCGCAAGTAGGCAACCAAACTGTCTTGGTGGGCAATAGAAAGCTAGTAAGGGAAAATGGACTTGAAATACCTAATGATATAGAGGAATATATTAAAGAGGAAGAATCTGCCGGGCAGACTGCAGTCATCGTGGCAAATTTAGAAAGTGTTTTAGGAATAATTTCCATAGCCGATACTATCAGAGCCGATACGGTCCAACTAATTAAAAGATTAAAAGCTGCCGGGGTCAAACAAATCGTAATGTTAACCGGAGATAATGAGCGGGCCGCCGCCGCTATAGCTGATAAAATCGGGTTGGATGGCTATTATGCCCAATTACTTCCCGAAGATAAGGGGAGGATTCTTAAAGAGTTGCAGGATAAATTCGGCACCGCGGCCATGGTAGGGGATGGAGTTAACGATGCTCCCGCCTTAGCTTCTGCTGACTTAGGCATTGCAGTAGGGGGAGCGGGAACTGATGTAGCTATGGAAACTGCAGATATGGTGCTGATGTCGGATGAGATTATCAAGTTGTCTTATGCGATTGGGTTAAGTCGTGCCACTGTATCAAATATGAAGCAAAATATTTATTTTGCCGTAACTATAGTATTGATTCTTTTGGCCGGGGTATTAGCTAAACTAGTTTTCTTATCATCAGGAATGCTGGTTCATATATTAAGTGTTCTAGCCGTAATCATAAACGCTATTCGTCTGTTAGGTTATAAAGAAAAACGAACTTAGAGGGGAAAGGATGTTAAGATGCAGCCGGAAAATAATTGTCACCATGCTAAGGGTCATACCGAAAGGGTATGTATGCATAAAGTCCCCATTTTCAGCAGTCTAAATCCGGAAGAGATGGAACAGATTGCTGAAATTATTACTGACCGGGAATACAAAAAAGGGGAAAGCATTTATTTATCTGGCGCCTTGGAAGAGCGTTTATATGTAATAAATCACGGCAAAGTCAAAATATATAAAGTATCCGAATCCGGCAAAGAACAGATTATTCGTATCTTAAATCCGGGGGATTTTATGGGAGAGCTTTCCTTGTTTGCCCGGGCTCCTTTAGATAGTAATGCGGAAGCTCTTGAACCAACCGCCGTTTGTATCATAGATGGCAATAGATTAAATCAGATTATTAAAGAAGTCCCCAGTATTGCAGTTAAGATTATAGAGGAACTTAGTAAACGCCTCCATAACGCGGAAAACATGATTGAGTCACTGGGACTGCATGATGTGGAACAACGGGTAGCCGATACTTTACTGAGAATGTCTATTGGTAAGGATGAAATATCCTTAGCCATCAGTAAAAAAGATTTAGCGGCCCATATGGGTATGAGCCAGGAGACTTTGAGCAGAAAATTATCAGCTTTTCAGGAGATAGGTTTAATTAAGCAGGTTGGGCAAAGAACTATTATGATTCTGGACCGGGAAGCTTTGCAAGAGATGGCCGGAATGTAATAAAATAAAGTATAGAGGGCACTTCTTTTAAGGAGTGCTTTTTTGTACTATCAGAAAGTATAAATCAATAAGTAGATAGTATCCACAAAACTACGGCTTCCGCCCGCGTCTGAGGACTTGGCGCAAGCCAAGTTTTGTTTTATATTTCCCGCTAGGGGGATAAGATGATGCAGGAGGTTTATTATGAATAAAGTTAAAGTAGAAGTATATGATAACTTAGAGCTTAGCCATGATTGGCAGACTTATCCTAGTGATTTTGAACCGGCAGATGTTCGGGCACAATTCGAAGAATTGCAGAAGGTCTTAACTGAGGAGTTTGGACCTGATATAGTCGAAGCCCTATATATTGATATAACCGACTTAGATGTTAATCAAGTACCCGAGGTGGCCCGCATCATTAATTATGGGCATTCTTATCCGGTAATAGTAATAAATGAGCGGGCCCGTTTTGCCGGGGTTGTAAACTATGAGAATATAGTAAATGCAGTTAAAAAGGAACTGGATATTTAGGAGATACTTAGGGATGAACCCTATCCCTAAAATTTTTATTGGTATTAGTTTTGGCTAAGACATAGAATATAAAGTAAGACTTGATTCAGATGGAGTTTTAACTCCATTATAAAAAAGTGAGCTCAGCGAACATAAAATCAGTAGTCCTTGTAAGGGCTCCATTTGAATCTTAGTCGCAGGTCACCAGGGACTTAGCCGTCCTTGGGCACCCGCCACCTATAGAGGCGGGGGTCTTAGGACGGATTAGTCATCGGATAAATAGATAGAAGACAAGGGGGGAGTAATGTGCCGGAGTTACGTAAGGATTTGATCAGGGATGCTTGGGTAGTAATAGCAGCCGGTCGAGCTTTAAAGCCGAATGATTTCCCCATTAATAAAAATGGGATTCGCTTTATGGGCAATAGTGGGCGGTGTCCTTTTTGTGCCGGACATGAAGAACTTACCCCTCCAGAAATAACCGCCTATAGAGAAAAGGAGTCTTTACCTGATACTCCAGACTGGAGTATCAGAACTATTCCTAATAAGTATTCGGCTTTTAGCCTAATAGGGGATTTAACTCCTGATACTACCGGGATCAATACCCGTTGTGACGGTATTGGGCAACACGAAGTTATTGTAGAAACTCCCGAGCATGATGTAGAATTACACGAATTTAATATAGATAAGATTTATTTAGTTTTTAAAATGCTTAAGGAAAGGTATATTGCTCTGGCTAAAGATGAAAGAATAAAGTATATACAGATTTATAAAAACCGGGGAATTTTTGCCGGTGCTTCTTTAGAACATAGCCATAGTCAGATTCTGGCTTTGCCCATGGTACCGGAAGTTAACAAAGGTATCCAAAGGTATTATGAAAAGGAATCCAGCTGTCTAATCTGTGACATGATTGAACAGGAGAGGCTTAGCGGGGAAAGAGTAATTTATGAAGGGCAGGAATTTATAGTTATATGTCCTTATGCTTCCCGTTTTGCTTATGAAATATGGGTAATACCTACGGCCCATAACCGGCACTTTGGCCATATAAGTGATAAAGAATTACAAGAATTAGCTATTATAAGCCAGAAATTATTGCAAACTATAATTGCATCTTTAGATAATCCATCTTACAATATCGTTATTAACTCAGCACCGGTAAATGGGGAAACCGAGGATGGATACCATTGGTTTATGGAATTAACCCCTAGATTAATAATTACAGCCGGGGTAGAGATTGCGGCCGGTATATATATGAACCCCGTGGCTCCGGAACTAGCCGCCCGCTTATTCAGGGAAAAATTAAAGTTTATTGGTTAGTTGAATGTATAAATATTCCGTTGCCAGCTTCCGCATGGGGAAATACCGACTGCTTGCCTCAAGAAAAAAGGGGTAACGGGCCAAAGTCACATCCTGTTCAGTGGCCCGCTCGCCTCATCCGTAAGGCTCGCCCCCTTTTTTCTTGAGCCTTCGCAGGGTATATCCTCCATGCTACGACAAACGGCTACTACATATTTATACATTCAACATGACTAAAGGGATTTTGCAGGAAAAATTAAAGTGATAAATTTTAATTAAGGAGTAAGTATGTTTAAAAAATTATTTCCAGATTTATATGTAAAATCATTAATGGAAATTCCCTTAGATGAATTGCAAGCTTTAAATAAGAAGGCTTTTATTTTAGATCTGGATAACACGGTAACCGAGTGGAATAGTAACCATATTACCCAAGAAGTAATAGACTGGTTTGTAGTTATCCAAAAAGAGGGCTTTAAAGCTTGTATCTTATCTAATAATGGTGAACAAAGGGTGGTTAAGGTAGCTCATCAATTAGGAATTCCGTTTCTGCATAGGGCGCAAAAACCACGCCGGGGGGCTTTTTATCGCGCTATTAAGCTGCTGGAAGTGACCCCGGAACAAACTGTAGTAATAGGTGATCAAATTTTTACTGATATCCTAGGGGGTAATCGGGCCGGTCTTTTCACTATATTAGTAGTACCGATTAATAAAAGAGAATTTATGGGGACTAAAATCTCCCGAGCTATGGAATATTTTGTATTAAGGAGATTAAAAAAGAAAATGGAGCATAATGGATAATAAGTTGAAAATTATAATAATTAATGTAATAATTTGAAAGGAGGCGGATGCTAGGCATTCGCCATAAATTATAATGGGGTTTTATCTATGATTAATAGTAGAACTAGATTGATGGGGATTTTAGGATACCCTATAGGACACAGCCTCTCCCCGGTAATGCATAACCTGACCCTGCAAAAAATGGGGCTGAATTATACTTATCTACCTTTAGAAGTAAAACCTGATGATATTGGTAAAGCCGTGGAAGCTATTCGGGTTTTTAATATGGCAGGAGTTAATGTGACTATTCCTCACAAGGAGAAAGTAATAAGCTATCTGGATGATTTATCGGTACCAGCCCGAGCCTGTGGTGCAGTTAATCTCATTAAAAATGAAGATGGTAAGCTAGTAGGATATAATACCGATGGCCCAGGCTTTGTAGCCGGACTCAAGGAAGAGGGCATAAGAATAAAAGGCCAGGTAGTACTAATAGGGGCGGGCGGAGCAGCCCGGGCGGTAGCTTATGCTATGGCCATGGAAAAAGCTAAAACGCTAACTTTTTTAGATATAGATATATATAAAGCTAAGGCTTTAGCCGACTTTGTTGAAGAAACAACTGGGGTTAAAAGTTATGGCTTAGAAATGAATAAGAAAACATTTAAGGATATAGCCAGTCAAGCCGATATTATTATCAATTGTAGTCCGATAGGCATGTATCCACGAGTAAATGAATCACCTGTTGATAATATTGATATGGTTAAAGAACAGGTGGTTTTGTGTGATTTGATTTATAACCCTGGCCAGACTAAGCTATTAGCTATGGGAAAAGCTAAAGGCTTAGCTATTATTAATGGGCTGCCTATGTTTGTACATCAAGGGGCTTTAACCCTTAAAATTCTTATCGGGGAAGATCCGCCCATTAGTTATATGAAAGAAGTGATTTCCCATCAGATGCAATAGTCGGGGATTTACTTTAGTTGAAGCTATATTAGCCTTAGCTCTCTTTTCAATTTTATCAACTTTAGCTATTCCTTATGTTAACGGAATCATAGCTGATCAAAAATTAAAGGCGGATGTTCAGAAGCTGGCGACCTTTCTTCGAGCAGCCCGAACTGAAGCTATAGTTAGTGGAAAACCACAAAAAATACAGTTTTATCCCTATGATAATAGTTATACCTTAGCCTCTGGCACTAGTTGTGATCTAAATCATAAAATACGGTATGTAGGAACTACTACCTTTAAAGAAGGGAAAGATTACGTAAGTTATTGTGCATTTCTGCCTTCGGGAGCACCTACTAGTGGAGGAACTGTAACTTTAGCTAATAACCGGGGAAAGAGATTATATGTAATAGTAAGTGGAGCGGCAGGTAGGGTCAGAGTTTCTGATAAGCCCCCGGCCAGCTGGGAAAAATAAAGGAGTCGATATAATGATTTTCGAGTTGTTATTTATTTTCTTTGCTAGAATTCTTGATGTATCATTAGGCACTATCCGCATGATTTTGGTTATAAGAGGGAACCGCGTTCCCGCTGCAATTTTAGGCTTTTTTGAAATACTGGTATATACTGTGGCCTTGGGCATGGTAGTAGGTTCACTTGGTGATCCGTTAAAATTAATCGTCTTTTGCAGTGGATTTTCTTTAGGAATATTCTGCGGAAGCCTCATTGAGGAAAGACTGGCTTTAGGTTATCGCGGTTTACAAGTCACGGTTGATAGCGAGCATTGCTATGTAGCTGATGAACTGCGTGAGGAAGGCTTTCCCGTAACCTGCTGGCAAGCCAACGGTAAAGACGGAGAAAAGCTGGTTTTAAATATTATTGTTAAAAGAGATACGGCCAAGCTAGTGGCAGACCGGGTTTATGAAAAAGACCCGGATGCTTTTGTAGTATTAATGGAACCTAAGCAATTCAGGGGCGGATATATTAAGAAAAAATAGGAGGAATCTCAGGTGTTACGATTTATTACCTCGGGTGAATCCCATGGCAAAGGATTAGTGGGATTTATTGAAGGTTTTCCCGCGGGTGTAACTATAAAGGAAGAACTGGTTAATAATGATTTATCCAGAAGGCAAAAAGGTTACGGCCGGGGAGGCCGAATGAAAGTTGAAAAAGACCAGGTGGAAATACTCGCCGGAGTTCGTAACCAGGTTTCCTTAGGCAGTCCGATTAGCTTTATGATTGAAAATCATGATTATAAAAATTGGGCCGACATTATGAATCCTGGACCTTGTTCAGATATAGAAAAACAAGCCGTAAATCGTCCCCGGCCCGGCCATGCGGATTTAGCGGCGGGGATTAAGTATAACCATCAGGACATGAGGAATATACTAGAAAGAGCCAGTGCCAGGGAGACGGCAGCCCGGGTAGCGGCGGGTTCGTTTT
This sequence comes from Bacillota bacterium, assembly GCA_023395515.1. Taxonomy (GTDB): domain Bacteria; phylum Bacillota; class Syntrophomonadia; order Syntrophomonadales; family Syntrophomonadaceae; genus JAAYRQ01. The sequence continues at coordinate 24,606 of JAEWZB010000037.1, read as the reverse complement.
TTAAGCAATTATTAATGGTTTTTAACATATATATTTATAGTCAGGTTATAGGGATAGGAAATATAAAGGCTGAACATACTGGTTTGCACCATTTTACCTACGACCAGTTTATGGAAAAGGTAGAAGCATCACCAGTAAGGTGTCTGGACCCATTAGTTACCGAACAGATGATAGCTGAAATTGATCAGGCCCAAAAGTCGGGAGAATCATTAGGAGGATTTTTTGAAGTAGGTGCTATAGGTGTGCCCCCGGGACTTGGCAGTCATACTAGTTGGGATAGAAAATTAGATGCGAAGTTAAGCTCTTTGCTTATGAGTATTCCTGCTATAAAAGCTGTAGAAATCGGGGAAGGAATATTAAATGCTAGTTCACCCGGGTCAGCAGTACATGATCAGATTTTTTTTGAATCTGAAAGAGGGTTATATAGAACTTCTAACCGGGCCGGAGGGTTAGAAGGGGGAGTAACTAATGGTGAAACAGTTTGGGCCAGAGCCTATATGAAACCTATTCCCACCCTATACCAGCCACTGCAAAGTGTTAATACCTCTACTTGGGAAGCGGAAAAAGCCAGTATTGAACGCTCTGATATTTGTGCGGTTCCTGCGGCAGCAGTAGTGGGTGAAGCTATGCTGGCCTTTGGTTTGGCACAAGCTTTAGCAGAGAAATTGGGTGGAGATAACTTGGGGGAAATGTTGGAGAACTACAGTAATTATAGGAATTATATGAAAAGAGTGTGGAAATGGAAAAGAATATAGTATTAATAGGCTTTATGGGTACGGGCAAAAGTACCGTAGGTTTAAAATTAGCCGAGAGACTAAGCATGAAATTTATTGATATGGATCGGGAAATCGAAAAGGTAACCGGCATGTCGGTTAGTGAGCTATTTAAGCGCCATGGTGAAGTGAGATTCAGATCTGAAGAAAAGCTTATGGCCCAAAAGCTAAGTAATAAAAAAGATATAGTAATAGCTACGGGTGGAGGAATCGTGCTTCAAAATGAGAATATTGAGGCCTTGCGGGAAAATGGCATATTAATCTGCTTAGATGCCGAGGCTGGGGATATATTTGAGCGGGTTAGCCGCAAAAGAAGCACCAGGCCCCTATTAAAAAAGAATTTAAAAGTTGAGGATATTGTAGAAATGCTAAGCGAACGGGAGCCTTTTTATGCTTGTGCTGATTTTAGAATTAATACTAGCGGTAGGGAGCTAGAGGCGGTAGTTAATGATATAGTAAAATATATTAAAAAAATGTCTAAATAAAGAGGTTTACATGCAAAGCTTATTACTTGATTTAGGAGCAAATTCATATAATATCCTGATTGGTCAAAAGCTACTGGGAAATACCGGTGCTTATGTTGACCAGTTAATAGGAACTAAAAAAGTTATGGTGGTTAGTAATCCCACCATTTTTCCCTTATACGGAGAAATAATAATTGATTCCTTAAGAAACCATGGATTGGAAGTAATTACTCATCTGGTTCCGGATGGGGAAGAATATAAAACTATAGACCACGCTATGCAAATTATTGATACTTGTATAGCTAATAAATTAGAAAGAAATAGTGCCATAATCGCCTTAGGCGGGGGTGTTATTGGTGATATAGCCGGGTTTGCCGCGGCTATTTATCAAAGGGGAGTGCCCTATATACAAATTCCTACTACCTTATTAGCCCAGGTTGATAGTAGTGTAGGAGGAAAAGTAGCCGTTAATCACCCTTTAGCCAAAAACATGATCGGAGCTTTTCACCAGCCCAAGTTAGTAATAGCAGATACCGACACCTTAAATACTTTGGATGAACGTGATTATCATAGTGGTTTAGGGGAAGTATGCAAATACGGTATAATTTATAGCCAAGCTTTTTTTGCGCAATTAGAAGCGATGGCCGATGCCATTGTACATAAATCAAGTTCGGCCTTAACTGACTTAATCTATGAGTCATGCAGAATTAAGAGTGAAATAGTGGAGCAAGATGAGAAAGAAACCGGCATCAGAGCTATTTTAAATTTAGGCCATACTTTCGGACATGCCATAGAAAGTTTATCCGGTTACGGAACCTATAGACATGGTGAAGCCGTTATTATGGGAACCATCGCCGCAGGCTACTTAGCTATGGAACTGAATTTACTGGATAGCCCAGATTTTGACCGGATAATAAACTTATTTAATAAGCTTAATATCTATAAACCTTTTCCCGATTTAGCTGCCGAAGATATTTTTGCGGCCATGCTCACCGATAAAAAGGTAGCTAACGAAAAGATAACCTTCATATTGCCTAAAGGCATAGGAAACTATGCTATGGTTAAGGATGCGGAAAAAGGGCAAGTCCTTAGCGCTATCGAAATGGCGAAACGAAGTTAGTGAGAAAGGCAAAGGGGGATATTGGCATGATTTTGTACCAATATCCCTCCTTTTGTACGATACTTTAGTTTGCAACTTTAGGGGAGGAAGTAACAATTTTAGTTTCCGATCCCCCGTTATTTTCCACATAAAATTCAACATAGCTTCGGTATTGGGTTCCGGGTGTTCCGTAATAATAGAAGTTATAAATATATGTACCGGTATTGTAAGAATAATTGCCACTTACCGGGGTATCGATGGTCTGCCAAGAGCCATTTCTTAAGGTTTGTATTTTCAGGGTTTTAATTCCTAATTTATCAACTGTTCTTGTGGCTCCCAACTGGTTTTGTACTAAAAGTTTTCCGTTTCCTTGCGGGGTTATTCCTGCCGTTGCAGAGCGAATATATTCACTGGCTTGGGGAAAATAAGGATAATCCGTATTGGCATAAACAGCCAGGGGAGAAACCAGCATATGTAGCATACCGGCCAAAATTATCAGAAACATGTTCTTTTTAAACATATCATGTACCTCCATTCATAGAACCTATAATCTTTTTCATTTCATCTGCCGAAACATCACCAGTAACATTGTATACAATATTTGCGTTGACCCATACGGCTTGCATCTGGTTCAGGTTTTGAAAGATGTAATGTGGGATGCTGTTTTTATCGTAAACCTCGACCTCATTATCATCCTTTTCATAAAATGTATCTACTAACATTTGAGATTCATAAATTTCAAAATCAAAAATAATATTTTTATGAGCGCTATTTTCGTAATATAAAACAATCTTGGTGTCACCCAAACAGGTAAATTCTTCGGCATAGGTAAAGGCAAATCCGTCAGGAACCCACCCTGGCAATAATGGTTTTACAGCTGCTCCTTGTAAAGCATCGTCGATGCTGCTATGGATTTTTTGCTCGGCAAGGTTGTTACTATATTGCTCCTGGGAGTGATCGAAAGTTGACAAATGAAAGGTATCCCTTCCCCAATCAACCATGAGTTCTATCGGATTGTAGCCTAAGGCATTGGCTACTGCCGAGGACATAAAGAAAAATAAGATTAACCCAGCGGCGCTTTGGACAAATAGCTTCTTTAAGCTGCGCTGGCGTTGAACCTTTAGCCAGTCCTTATATTGCAGGTCAACCTTATGCCGCATGGCCATTATTTTTTCTTGCTCTAGATTTTCCTCACGACCTTCAATCAGGTCGATAGCTTTTACACATTCATCAATCAAATCGGTATCCATAGTTACCTCATCTGCTAATGAGGCTTCGTATAAGATGCCGTACATTTTATTAACTACATCCGCATCACGCTCCCCTTCCGCAAGGATATCTGTTATGATCTCTTTATCGTTTCTGGTGCTGGCAGGGAAATCTTCAGTTAAGCCATTGTTGTCCATAATTTTCTCCCTCCTAATATAAACATTGCACAAGTCATCTAAAATCACATATTTTTTTAAAATGTTTATATTTTTTATTTAAAACAATCACTGACAAGATTTTTTATCTTTTTCTTGAGCCGGTAAATTCTAGTAGTAATAGCGGTAGCCGACACATCATATTTTTTAGCCAACTCCGGAATCGACATATAGCACTTATAGTAATCAGTATATAAACTATATTCGCTTTCACTGAGACGGTCTAATATGTCAACATATAGCTTATCCAAATCCACAGTATTATTTAAAAGCTCCTCCAATTTATGCTCAAATCCCTCCAAGATAGCGGATATAGTTTCCTCCTCCAGCATGACTTCATGCTTTTTTTTAGTATACATACTCCTATATGACTGATTAATTAAGTTTCGCGCCGTGGTGTACAACCAGCCTTCTACATTAGGATGATTTCTTAAATGAGAGATTTGCTTGCGGGCTTCCAGAAATGTGTTTTGGGTACACTCTTCTACAAAATCCATGAATTGCTCTTGTCCTTTGACCATTCTCTTGCAATAAAAATAAATACGTTCAAAATACTTATTACATAAGTTTTCATAAAAAACCACATCTTTTTTATCCTCTTTCCTCACCATAGCTCCCCACCCGTTTATTAGACTTCAAGCTGTCGATATAGAAAAAGGATGACCTTGAAATTAAGAAGTTGTTACTGTCAACCAAGTTCCATATTCATTATATTTTAGCAATTTATAGAGAAAAGATCTAAAAAATTGAAAAATAAGTGTGATTTTGGACGACTAATGCAATGTAATAGATAAGGGAAAGATTTTCATATTCAGGCAACATTGTGTAAGTTGCTAAATTGGAGGTGGAGCCTATGAGAGCGGTAATTTAGATTTGTAGGTGTTAAAGGACGGTAATTATTGGGGAAAGGATGATTTTATGAGTATAGAAATGATTATTACAATGGTTCCATAGAGGCAAGTGTTACCGTTACTAAGGAACCAGTAAATCCTGTAGTTTCCCTGACCATTAGAGAAAACAATACCGAGACCGTCATTCAGTTGACCCAATAAGGTGATAGGGCTGCTTATAAAGTATTAGAAAGTCTAGAATACACCTTTTACTACAACTTATCGTACCGGTTATAGCATGTATCAGTGGAAAGTACATGGAATAGAAGTTGGAAGATAATTTTTCTAGGTTTTGATTATTAACAAGAGGAATATAAGGAGGGATTTCTTTGTATAAAAAACGAATAACTAAATCAGTAATAATAACGTTAACGTTATTATTAACTACTTTATTTTTAAGCTTTTCAGCGTTTGCACTTGACTTAGTGGAATCTAATACAGATATGTATAAGTCAGGCAGTAAATACTGGTGTGATGGGGAGACTGTAGGAAGCGGGGCTGAATATTCAAGAGCCGATGGTGAAGTATATGACAATTATTATAATTTGATAGCTTATACTAGTAATTCACGAGTACCAGGTAATTATGCTTCATATCATTTGCAGTGGAATTACACATCAGGCCGTACTTATAGTGGTAGTACTACTAGCACAGTTTGGGGAAATGGATATACCATAACAGGTGGTTCCTATGATACTTATGGGAGCAGATCATCATCAGTAACTAAAACTAAAATTGAACAAGCAGAAGAAATACAAAAAACCGTTCTTGAGAAATATGCAGCAGATATCAAAGGATTACAGAAAACGAGTTGGTTAGATAAAGCAAATATTGCTCAGGATCTTTCAGAGACAGAAAGAAGCAACTATATATTGGCCTTAATAGATATTGTGAATCAATATCGTGAAATAGGGTCTAAAGTGCCTTTGCTATACTTCAATGAAAATTATTCTGAAACTGTCATTCTTTATCAAGACGCAGATGAAAGTGCAGTTGAAATCCTAATTGTTTCTCAAGAAGGACCAGATGGAAAAGAGTGGGTGTTTAAGTCAGTGAAAAGAGATTAATAAAGAATACTTGGAAGAAAAGCTACCTCTTTGTGGCGGTAGCTTTTTTATAAATAAATGAAAATAAACAATTTCCCATGAGCTAAATACAAACTAATATTAAGGAGAGATATTAGCATGAAAAAATCTATCTTTATTACATTATGTTCTTTACTAATTTGTGCTGTTTTTCCTTTACGGGCATTAGCTGCACCTATTGTTGTTTTTGATGGTCAGGAAATATCTTTTGACGTGCTACCTGCGCTAGAGAATGATCTTATCATGGTACCAATAAGACCTATATTTGAAGCTATGGGTGCAGCTATAGACTGGAATCAGGAAACAAGAACTGCTAAAGTTGTAAAAGGGGAATTTACTTTAATACTACCAATAGGTTCCACTGCTCCAAGCATTAATGGCCAAGGGGTGCCTATCGAAGCACCCATTAAAATAGTTAATGACAGGATGCTGGCCCCCGTGCGTTTTGTAAGCGAAGCTTTTGGCGGGACGTTTTCAGAAGGTACTAGACCTTCACCGGCAATTTACATAGCTTCTGCTGAAATAAATAAACCATACGATGCTATACAAAAAAAGATAGCTGATAAATATGCACAAGATATCACAGGGCTGAATAAAGTGGGATGGTTGGATAAGATCAATCTCGGCAAAGAACTATCCGAAACGGAACGAAGCAATTATATAGTTGCCTTAATAGACATAGTGAATCAATATCGTGAAATAGGGTCTAAAATGCCGGTGATATATTTCGATGAAGGATATTTCAAAACGGTTATTCTCTATCAGGATGCTCAGGGATATGCAGTGAAAATTGTAGTAATCTCTGAAGAGGGGCTAAATGGGAGGGAATGGGAATTTGATTCAATTGAAAGAAAGTAGAGCTTAAAGGGTCAAGTAACACAAGCATTCCGGAGGACACAAGGGGCGCTAATTTTCCGGTGTAACCCCGGTGTAACCGGGGTTACACCGGAACGTTCGAGACCACTGAAAAAGTCGTGTTTTCTAAAATTAAACACAGATTTACACTGATTTATTAAGATATACATGGATTATTGAAATTAATAAAAGATAAAGAAAATCCGTGTAAATCAGATTAAATCAGTGTATTCGCGAAGCGAATCCGTGTCTGCCAAGTAGGCGAAGCCTACCTAAACCCGAGCACTTCCTACTGGATAGCCAAGATTTTGACTGGATAATAACCTTGTTTAATAAGCTTAATATCTATAAACCTTTTCCCGACTTAGCTGCGGAAGATATTTTGCGGCTATGTTAACGGATAAAAAGGTAGCTAACGAAAAACTAACTTTCATATTACCTAAAGGCATAGGTAACTACGCTATGGTTAAGAATGCGGAAAAAGAGCAAGTCTTTAAGGCTATTGAAATGGCGAAAGGAAATTAATAAGAAGTAATCAAACAATCAGGGACAGGGGTATTGACACAAAATTGTTGCCAATACCCCTGTCCCTGCGACACTTTACGGGGATCTATTATATACATTTTATATGTGTAGTTTATTTTTAGCGGCTCAAATATAGGCCGGCTTCTCTTTATGGACCAAACTGATATTTTCCCCCCCCATCGGCAGTAGCCAGAATTTTTACTTCCGGTATCTTCAAAAAGCTTCTAACAAAATCCCCTAGCATTTCTTCGCATACTTTTATTTATCCCTTTAACTCAGATGACCGTTCATCATTAAAAATGGATCTTATACCATATATTAGTTTAAAATATTTTGGTTTTGTTGTAGAATACTTCCAATTAAAGTTTTAAACGGAAGTATTGGGTATTGGCTAATTCACGTCTTAAAATCTCTAAACATAGGGACGAAGCGACGTTTTCCGTATATGAGGGGAAATTTTAAATTTAGTCTTATGGAAGGTGGTTAATTAAGCGTGATAAAAGTGAAAAGATTTAGTTGGGGGAAAGCAGTCTTTATAACCGCTTTTATTTTGGTGTATTTTTTGTCCGAAAGGGTAATTGACCAAAATTATACCTCCAAGTTTAACTATACTCCCAGAATATATGCGATGTATTTATGGACCTTTTTTCTAGGGGCTTATTTTGCCGATGAACATATAAGATCCTTGTTTAAAAAAGGGAAAGTTTTTATAGACTATGGTTATCTACTCATATCCGTACTATGTGTTTTCTTGATTTATCCCGCTTTTCTCTTATTTGGCTTGGTGGTAGGGAACTTCGTCCCCATATTGGCCATCATATTTTGGCATAGTTTATTTAAAACTTTTAATAAAGAAAACGAGGGGACGTTTCCCGCTTCTGATTTGTGATTGAAAATGCTCTCAAACAGGACGAGTGAAATGTCCCTTTATGGGGAGGGTTTATGCAAAGGTTCAAGGTGTTTATAGATTGGTTAGTCACAATAATAATACTCGTAATAGGATTATATAATATTATACTTTTAGTCCCCCTGGAATTTATAGGAGCATTAATGGGACTAACAATAGTTACTGGGGTACAATACCAAAAAATAAGTGCTGTTAATATTATTTTATATCTTATTCTATTAAGTGCGATAATTGCTTTGATTATGAAATGGAAAAACAAAACTATATCATTTTGGTTAAAAATTGTGGGAGCAACATCTATAATAATATGTAAACTACTTTGGGCTTTAATTTTACTACCTCAATATATAAAAAGTGCTGGATAGATATGCAAAAAAGGGATGTTGACACAATTATGTCAACATCCCTCTCCCTTGTTTCACTTCCACTGCTCACTTTTATATTTTAACCTTTGGTGTCTTATTAACCCCAATAGTTAAAAAGCCTGATAATTAAAAGGAGAGATAAAAAACACAGGAAGGTGTTTGTATGAAAAAGCCTATAGCCGTCTTATATTTTATTTTGTATGTATACTGTTGCTAGGATATCTTGACCATTACGCTCTAGAGTTTATTAATCAAAACATGTGGTCATTCACCGGACATATACTTAAATGGACTTATCCTATATTAATCGGAGCTTTATTAGGGGTTATTATCCTTATTGCTAAGCCGCGGGTAGATAAATTTTCTTATGATTGGGTTTTAGCTTTAGGTCTGGGAATTCCTTTAGCATATATAGCCCTCCATTTTCTGCTGATGATATTATTTAATACTACTCTTCCGTATGTTCCTTCATTTAATTATACTACCTCCCAAATACTATTAGGCTTTGTTTTAATCGCAGCTATAAACGGGATTCCCAAGCGCAGAACAGACTAGGAGCATAGTTATTAACGTTACACCCGTTACACCGCGTTACACCGCGTTACACCGTTACGTTCGAGACTACTGAAAAAGTAGCCTTTTTAAAAATCAAACACAGATTTACACTGATTTATAAAGATATACACGGATTATTAAAATTAATAAAGAAATAAGAAAATCAGCGTAAATCATAATAAATCAGCGAAATCAGCGTCAAACCCAAGTAGGCGAAGCCTACCGAAATCCGAGCACTTCCGTAACTTTTAAGGACTTTTTCAGTAATCTCGGACGTTCTTTATGTAACAGCAGGACAGGGGGGACGTCAGGCTGTGTGAAAACTATTTTGCCATTTTTATTCGCCCCACTTAAGCCTCGAAGTAGGGTTGTTTTAGGGATTGGTCAGAATAATTAGTTGATATCTTTACGTTGTCCTCCACTTGGGATAATTACCCAAGGTGTTTTGCGACTTTTCACACAGTCTGCCGTTCCCGTGTCTTGCTCGAGAAAACTTTTTGGCTTTTTTGCATATTCTGGGATAAGAGACCTCTGGGAAAGGAACGGAGATGATGAATTATCAGTCCTGTTTTGCCGCCTATCTGCGCAGGCAGGGGAAGTGTCCGGCCACCGTCAGGCATTATACCCGCGCTACCGCCGATTTCAAAGATTACTGCACCCGGGCCGGAAATAGGGGAAGCCTGCTTAAAAACCTACAGCTCCTACAGTTGGAGGGTTACCGGGATTATCTGCTAAAGACCAGGGGGCTGCGTCCCTCCACCGTTAACAACCGCTTAACGGCGATGTCGGCTTGGGCCCGTTTCCTGCTGGCGCAGGGCATCTTAGCCTATAATCCCCTGGAACTGGTGTCCCGGGTGAGCAGCGACGGAACCTGCAAAGCACGGTCCTGGGCCTCTGGGGAGGAAGTCCGGCAATTGTGCCGTGAAGTCAACCGGGACGTGCTGGATCTAACCGGCCGGATAATCGTTGAACTGCTTTACACCGGCCTGAGTGTGCGCGAATTGTGCTCCCTGCGCTGGAACGGAGAGCCGGCCGGGGACTGCCTGCAGCTGGGGAAACGCCAAATCATGCTGCACCCCGAAGCCCGGTTGGCCTTAAAACATTACATGATTTTAAGGCCTATTCTGACGGGGGATTATCTGGTGGTGGGAGGCGGGGAGGAATGGTCTCTTAAACCGGGAACGGTTTATGCACTGCTGAAGCGCCTTTCTAAAAAGATTACTGCCGCCGTTTCCGTCCGCGACCTGCGCCTGGCCCAGTTCACAGAGAGTACCGGGGACTTGCCTGCGGCTGCTGAGGCGCAAAAGGAAATCGCCGCATAAGGGGGTTCACCGGGTTACACCGGTACACCGGGGTACACCGGTACACCGGGACGTTCTTTTTGTAACAAAAAATTAAAATGCTTAAAAAATGAGTACACAGATGTGGAACATGTGTTGCTTTTAGGTATAATGGAAGTATATGTATAAAATGTATGGAGTCTTATTATGGTTAGACAAGCTAGACAACGATGTGAAAGTGGCATTTATCATGTGATTTTGCGAGGCATTAACCGAGGAGACATTTTCTTCGATGAAGATGATTACCAGCGTTTCCTGGAAACGCTGGTAAATAAAAAGAAAAATCAAGAATATGAGCTTTATGGGTACTGCCTGATGAGTAACCATGTGCACTTATTGATAAAGGAAAAAGAGAACTCGATTTCTAGAATTATGAGCAGAATTGCTACTAGTTACGCTAAGTGGTATAACCAAAAATACAATCGCAGTGGACACGTTTTTCAAGGTCGTTACGGCAGCGAGTGTGTAAAAGATGATAAATATTTATTGACCGTAATTCGTTACATACACAATAATCCGGTGAAAGCAGAGTTAGAAAGAGAGGCAGAAGCTTATCGCTGGAGCAGCATTCATGCATATACAGGAAATAAACCTGCAAAAGGATTGATTGAAACTGAGTTTATCTTAGGTATATTTCATGAGAACAGGGTTGAAGCGATTGTAGCATTTCAGGAGTTCATGAAGCAAAATAATGAAGATGCCTGTCTAGATGATGTAATTAAACAAAATAAGACTGATGAAGAAGTGAAGGACGAGATTGAGGAATTGATGGGTGAGCCCATCGGCAAACTGCAAAGTATGGACAAAGATAAACGTAATGCAGTACTTCGAAGCATCAAGGTCAGTGAAGGAGTAACCCTGCGACAAATTGTGCGAGTAACAGGACTTAATGTAATGAATATACACAGATCATAAATGTCCTGGCGTAACCTCGTAGCGAATAAGAGTAATGTTACAAAAAGAACGTCCCGGTGTAACCCCCGGTGTAACCCGAAGAACGTCCCGGTGTAACCCGGCCTTCTTGATGATTTGGCCTTCGCTGCGGACATGGAAATGAATAGCATCCATGAAGACCACGGCATAAATGCTCTCCAAGGGTCGGCTTTGCCATTCTTTTACCATCGGCAGGATTTTATCCGTAACCCGGCTAATAGTGCTGTCTGAGATGTCTATTCCATAGATGTCTCTTATGTGGGATTCAATATCAGCTGTGGTTCATGCCTTTAGCATACATGGATATGATTTTTTCCTCAATGTCACCTGAAAGTGTGGTCTGATGTTTTTTAACGATCTGAGGATCAAAGTCACCTTTACGATCACGGGGAATTGATATATCCATTTCACCCAGGCTGGTTTTCATGGTCTTTTCGCTATACCCATTACGGCTGTTGTCGGTCTGTTTGTTGCGATAATCGTATTTACTGTAACCTAGCTCTTCGTCCAGCTCCGCTTCTAAACCGTTTTCTAATACGGTGCTGACCATTTCTTTGAACAATTCCTGTACCCCGGTCACATCATCAATTCCTGCATCCTGCAGCATTTCCAGTAGCTTTTTTCGTTGGGCTCTTCTTTCGGGGGTAATTTTTCTCTTCGCCATATTTAAAACCTCCAAGTGATGCTCTTATTCTACATCTCTTGGAGGCTAATGTTTACACAAAATTTGAAACAGTCTCGACTCCTAATTACAATCTCTTTTTTTAAAAGCAATTGTTAATAAATTTTTGGATAATTGGTTAAATATTTAAGTAGGGTGACTATTATTCTCACACACCCTGCTGTCCCGGTGTAACGCTAATATACATCAACCGATATTGAGGCATTTTGTCATCAGGTCCTAATTTTGATTTGATCCAATTTGTTCATTTTAACCCGGTGTATGCACACTGCTTTTAATCAAAAGAAGGTTCAATATGTACCTCAATAGCAAAATGATAAAAACAATATAGAAAACGACTGCCGCGCCAACACAATAATAGCATATCTGACTTGCCCATTGAAATTGAGCGAATTGAAGTGCTGAGGCAATAATTGCGTTTATACTACTAAGTATAAATAATGATATATTGCAGAAGTTTTTATACTTAGATTGAAATACTAATAAAGCAATCATAATAAAGCAACTTGCCACTCCAAGTAAAGCAATATTAATATCCGATAATGGTAAAAACAAAAAGCTTTTTTTGCAGGAAGTACATCCAGAGTTAGTAGCAGAATATTTTATCCAGGCTGTAAACAAAAGCAAAATGCTGTTGAATGTCAACAGGCTTATTAATATTTTCTTTAACATAAATTACTATCACCTCCAATTTGAAGAACATCATTTAAATTTTAGATTTATTTAACAATATAACTCCTCCAAAAAATATACAAAAAATCAAACTGCCGATCATTATCTCGAATAATTTATTATCGATAATGTTTGCAGCGTAGTTAGCAGACACCGAAGCCAATATTGATGCTGTAATTATTAATAACGCTGTATAGTATGTTTTGTTATTAAAATATTTACCGATTATTGCCATAACAAAAATGATAACAAAAAATGCAATTAAAAAATAAACCATGTGAGTAAAATCCAAAGCGCACACCTCCCGGTCTTTAAAAGAAATTGGGGAGGCGGCTACAATAGGTTATGTAGCCGCCCTCTCACAACATCGTACACATCCTTCCGGCATACGAGGGTTTCAGAGTTTACATAATAAACTTAACAGAATCACATTCCATCAAAAGTTAATTGATATTTTAGAAACCGAAGCTGGCACATATACCCTCACAACCCTCACTAGGATCAAACGCATAACATACAGCCCACCATATTACTCCACAAATACCAGCGCATGCGATGTTTCCACCACATACGATAGCACATTTCCAAACGCCGAAACCAGTGCAACCAAAATCAAGAATTGCATTACATACTGAAACACAAGTGCTTGAGGCTTCAACCATAATTACTTCACTTTCGTTATACGGAGTCTTTTTAAGAGTTGTTTTTACTTCGTTGTTGTTTGCCTCTATAATAGCAGTATTATAGACGGCTCCTTCAATAACATCATATACTTCAACTTTCTGTTTTTCGAAGAAATTTCCAGCTGTAGCTCTTTCAACACCATCTGTATTGGAATATGCTATTTGTATGTTACTATCTTTAATAGAGAAGACAACTACAGTACCTCTTGTTTTACCAATTGAGCAATCATAGACTTGAGCGTCAGATACTTCAAATTTTTCACCCACTAATTTATTGATGAGTTGCTTTACTGAACTACTTTGTAAAGATTGATTTAAAGCTGTTTCCTTTTCAATACCTGATAACTCAGAGTGAACAAGCGTATAGTTTTTTTCAATATATGAAGTTGCTTTCATTCCTGCCATAGCAGGCATAGCGAGTAAAGATAATGTAAGTAATAAACAAATGGTTATTTTAATTGTTCTAATCATTTATTTTCATCTCCTTTATGGTTAAACTAATTTCCTATAACAATTGAATGTTCCCTTAAATAAATTTTCATTTCCCTACCTCATAAAATCACCTCTAGCTGACATAATGCTGCCTAAACATAAAAAATTTTCCTCCTATCTATTACATTACACAAGTCGTCCAAAATCACATATTTTTTTAGATATTTTAGTTATAAATTGCTAAGGGTTACACCTTACACCCACCTTACACCGGGACGTTCTTTCTGTAACAGAATTAAAATGCTTAAAAAATAAGTACACAGATGTCGAATAATTATTGCTTTCAGATATAATGGAAGTATATGTATAAAATGTATGGAGTCTTATAATGGTTAGGCAAGCTAGACAACGATGTGAAAGTGGCGTTTATCATGTAATTTTGCGAGGCATTAACCGGGGAGACATTTTCTTAGATGAAGATGATTACCAGTTATTTCTCGAAACGCTAGCAAATAAAAAGAAAAATCAAGAATATGAGCTTTACGGGTACTGCCTGATGAGTAACCATGTACACTTATTGATAAAGGAAAAAGAGGACTCGATTTCTAGAATTATGAGCAGAATTGCTACTAGTTACGCTAAGTGGTATAACCGAAAATACAATCGCAGTGGGCACGTTTTTCAAGGTTGTTACGGTAGCGAGTGTGTAAAAGATGATAAATATTTATTGACCGTGATTTGTTACATACACAATAATCCGGTGAAAGCAGGGTTAGAACGAGAGGCAGAAGCTTATCGCTGGAGCAGCATTCATGCATATGCAGGAAATAATCCTGCAAAAGGATTGATTGAAACTGATTTTATCTTGGGCATATTTCATAAGAACAGGATTGAAGCAATTATGGCATTTCAGGAGTTCATGAAGCAAAATAATGAAGATGTCTGTTTGGATGATGTAATTAAACAAAATAAAACTGACGAAGAAGTGAAGGACGAGATTGAGGCATTGATGGGTGAGCCAATCGGCAAACTGCAAAGTATGGACAAGATAAACGTAACGCAATACTTCGAAGCATCAAGGTCAGTGAAGGAGTAACCCTGCGGCAAATTGCCCGAGTAACAGGACTTAATGCAATGAATATACACAGATCATAAATGTCCCGGAGTAACCCCGTAGATCATAAGAATATTGTTACAAAAAGAACGTCCCGGCGTAACCCCGGCGTAACGAGGATGTGGAAAAAGAGAGGTCTTTAGGGCTATTGAAAACGCGAAACTAAGTTAACCAGAAGTAATCAAATAAGCAGGGAAAGGGGTATTGACACAATTTTGTGCCAATACCCCTTTCCCTGCTACACTTTACTCCCAATCGATTAGATACATTTTATAGGTGTAGTTTATTTTTAGCGGCTTAAAAGTAGAGCGGCTTCTCTTTATGGACCAAACTGATATTTTCCTCCCCATCGGCAGTAGCCAGAATTTTTACTTCCGGTATCTTCAGAAAGATTTTAACAAAATTCCCCTAGCATTTTTTCGCATACTTTTATTTATCCCTTTAACTCAGATGACCGTTTACCATTAGAAATGGCTCGTATACCATATATTGGTTTAAAATGCTTTGGTTTTGTTGTAGAATACTTCCAATTAAAGTTTTAAACGGAAGTATTGGGTATCGGCTAATTCGCGTCTTAAAATCTCTAAACATAGGGACGAAGCGACGTTTTCCGCTTCTGATTTGTAATTGAAAATGCTCTTAAACAGGACGAGTAAAACAATCGTCTCTTTGTCCTTAAACTTTCACATTAACTGTCCTTTTTTGTTTTGAAACATTAGATTTGCCAGAAAACTATAAATTAAAAAAACGTAGCAGTAAATAAATTCTATGCTTTGCGATTTATTTAGTAAAACCTTCATTATCCTGTTAATGCAATGTAATATATGAGGGGAATTTTTAAATTTAGCCTTATGGAAGGTGGTTAATAAAGCGTGATAAAAGTGAAAAGATTTAGTTGGGGGAAAGCAGTCTTTATAACCGCTTTTATTTTGGTGTATTTTTTTCCGAAAGGGTAATTGACCAAAATTATACCTCCAAGTTTAACTATACTCCCAGAATATATGCGATGTATTTATGGACCTTTTTTCTAGGGGCTTATCTTGCCTATGAACATATAAAATCCTTATTTAAAAAAGGGAAAGTTTTTATAGACTATGGTTATTTACTCATATCCGTACTATGTGTTTTCTTGATTTACCCCGCTTTTCTGTTATTTGGCTTGGTGGTAGGGAACTTCGTGCCTATATTGGCTATCATATTTTGGCATAGTTTATTTAAAACTTTTAATAAAGAAAACGAGGGTACGTTTCCCGCGTCTGATTTGTGATTGAAAATGCTCTCAAACAGGACGAGTGAGAAGTCAGGCTGTGTAGCTCTCTGATTGGGAGAAGTGGGAGTAAAGAGCCAAAATAGCTCGTTGTGACAATTGTCTTCCTAAAAAACATCAAAATTCAGTGAGAAAGTGGGAAAGGGGATTTCCGAAAAATAGTTTTCGCATAGTCTGAAGTCTTTTTATCCTAAAAGGAGAGATAAAAAACACAGGGAGGTGTTTGCATGAAAAAGCCTATAGTCCGTTTTGTATTTTATTTTGTATGTATACTGTTGCTAGGGTATCTTGATTATTACGCTCTAGAGTTTATTAATCAAAACATGTGGTCATTAACCAGGAATCTTGCTTTTATACATATATTTGAATGGACTTATCCTATACTGATTGGAATTTTATTTGGTTTTATTATACTTATTGCTAAGCCGCGGGTAGATAAATTTTCTTATGATTGAGTTTTAGCTTTAGGTCTGGGAATTCCTTTAGCATATATAGCCCTTCATTTTCTGCTGATGATATTATTTAATACTACTCTTCCTTATGTTCCTTCATTTAATTATACTACCTCCCAAATACTATTAGGCTTTGTTTTAACCGCAGCTATAAACGGGATTCCCAAGAGTAGAACATACTAAGGCATAGTTATTATGAAGATTCAGCTGAAATCTAGAGGGATGATATAACCTAATGATAGCAGTTCAAAAATAATTATCGGATGAGGGTGGTTTGAGTGTCAATACCATCCCCTATTCCTGCGAAGAGAAGGTATGTAGATGGTAATAAAAAGATTTTTTAATAAGCAAAATAAAACCTGCTTAATTATTTATTATGATAATCAGACAAGCCACCAATTAAGACACAGAGAGGATGGTCCTGCTCTTATTCTTCAGGATATGTTAGGAAATATCATCTTGGAAAAATGGTATTACAATGATTTACTCCATAGAGACGACGGGCCGGCTGTGGTAATTCATCAGGTGGATGAATGTCCTTACCATAAGGACGAATGGTATTTCTATGGAAAAGCCAAGCGGCTGGAGGAATGGTACCAAAACGGAGAACGGCACCGGCAAGGGGGAGCGGCAATCATCAGCTATGATGCAGCCGGAAATGTTTTATACGAAAAATGGTTTCAAAAGGGAATTATACATAGGGAGGAAGGCCCGGCATTTAAAGAATATCAGCCTGAAAAAGAGTTAGTCCGTGAAATCTGGTACCAATGGGGTAAAATTCACCGAGACGGAGAACCGGCAGTAATCATTTATCTTGATGGGGTCATAGAGGTAGAAGAGTAGTATGTAGATGGAGTATTATGACGGGAGGAAAGGAGATATAGGTTTGAGGAACAGGGTGATGCTGATTTTGATTTTAATGGTATCTGTGCTTGCCTTGTTCGGATACTATGTAATGAATAACAACCGGGAAGAGGTCTCAGAGGAAAGGATTAGGCTGGACATAGAACGGGAAATAAGCGGCATTAAAAACCTGGACATTAAAATCATTGAAAAATTCCGAGAAAACGCACTAGTTGTGTATACTTACGACCTAGGTGATGGTCATTATATAGCTTGTTGGCATCTAGACAAGCATAAGCGTTTAAGTGGAGGCAGTGGACCTATCAAAGTCGACACCAGTCAACCGGTTTCAGTTGTCAGCTTTGGCGCGACACCGGAAAATTACCTTATAACTTACGGGGAGGTCTGTGATTCCAACATCGTTGCCATTGAAATTACCTATGACAATGGAGATAAGAAACGGGTTGAACCCAGAAATGCCGCTTATTTATTCATTGAAGAGCAAGAAGTAAACTGGCTCACGACGATTAACGCCTATGATAGTACCGGCCAGGTTGTATTCCATTTATCCCGACGAAATAAGCCAGTCATAAGGCTAGGAGACGCAGACTGTGCTCCCAATCTGCTGTCCTTATCTGCTCACTTTAGCTGTCAGAACCTATCAATGCCAAAATAGAAGGCATTTCTGCAATAGAGCAAGAACTAGCTGAAAAAGGTATTATTGGCCTTGACTACTAACAAAACTTTGGTTTTTTGGGATGGGGAAGGGATTTGAATGAATAAAAAAATTCTTGTCGTTTTCATTTTACTGTGTATAGCACTATTATCTGCTATTACATTAAATAATGAATCAACTATTGCAGATACTTTTAAGAATCTTTTTATAGGTCAAGAAGCCGATAAAACTGAATATAGCGCATTTGTTGAACTGGGAAAAGATCTGAAAGATGAAATAAGTTTTGATGAGGGGGAGCAGGTTATATTTTCTGTAAACGGAGAATTTGTAACCTTGAATGAGTGGAAATACAATAAAGTTTTTGAGGATGGAAAAAGTAAAAACTTCGGAATAAAGAGTTTGTCTGCTGAACAAATGATGGATGAACTCATTGAAAGAAAAATGCTGATCAGCGAAGCCAAACGACTTAGGGTGTACCCCTCCAGTAAGGAAGTGGCTGCTTATGTAAAGGAACAAGCAGCATTTCTAAAAGAGCCTCAACTTATGGCAGTCTTACAAGGCTGGGAAATATCTGAAGAACAATATCTTGAATTTCTTAGTCCGATTTGGGCAGATTCTATAGCCATAAGCAACTGGGAAAAGACTGTCATTGAAGCGCAACCACACTTTGATAATTCGAAGCCATGGGATGCATATAAAGAAGAGTATGACAAACTATATCAATCTGAGATTACTAAGTTAGAAGCATCCCTGCAAATTGAAATGACTGGCCTTGGTCGTGAGCTTGGTCTTTAGGAGTAACAGAGCAGAACCGTGGGTACATATCTTCTTATGTGTTAACACGCTAATTATTGAGATTATTCCAATGCTCCTCCATTTCGTATAACTCAGCCAGAGCGTCCTTTTTTCCCTTAGCTTTAAATACCCACCTAACCGGGCCATGTTAACATCTATAAAATTAATTCCGCCTTTTTCAACACAAATTGAATTCTGACTACTATCTTTTCCCAAGCTTTTTTAAGGTCGGTATAGTTTTGATTGGGTTCTTCCCAATTTTACTGGAGAATATTTTTTTCTCGTTACACCGGCGTAACAACGGGCGTAACGCGGCGTAACGAAATCTTCTTCATTTCCCTATATTGCTGAATAAGAGAGTATCGAGGAAGATTTAGCACTCTAAGCCCTATAACCCTATGTGTTCCATTCTTGGCCCCTCTTAGCTGGTTTAAGAGTCTGATAGGCTGTTTGACCCCCCTCTGTGATATCCCTTAATATTAAAAAGTAATATATTAGTGGTAGGCCAAAGTCTCTGGGAGAGACACGGGGGAACCAATTAATGGGGCGAATTCTCGGCAGGTGCCGGGATAGGGCTGCCCGAGTCCGAGTCCGTCAGCTAACCCCGTAGGCGTTGCGGGCAGTAACTAATGGTAATGTATTTAATCGCCATAATGTGGTATATATCCATCCTATAATTTCCAATATTTATATATTAGCTGCCACAATCCAGCTTTTAATTGTATGCGCCTTCTCTTAACCTTCGCTATGGCCTTCCAGCGAGGAGGTTTCTTGATGCCCAAAAATAATAAGTTCTATAATGCAACCAAAATGATGTTGGTGGGAGTGTTAATACTTTGCCTAGCCTTAGCCGGCTGTGCCGGACGGGACGAAAGTTCTCAGTCTGATGATACCAAAGAAGTTTTGGTCCTAGCCGATGCTACCTGGGATAGTGTCAAAGTGCACAACCGTATTGCCGGTTTTATCATTGAACATGGCTATGGTTATCCCACTCCCAAGTACACCTTCGGTGATACCCTGCCATTGTTACAGGGGACTGCCAAGGGTGATGTGGATATTTACATGGAAGTCTGGGCCGATAATGTTAAGGATGCCTGGGAAGCCGCTCTGGCTGATGGCTCCGTAAAAAACCTGGGACCAAGTATACCTGATGGTCCTCAGGGCTGGTGGGTACCTACTTATATGATCGAGGGCGACTCTAAACGTGGGATTGAACCTATAACCCCGGACCTCAAATCAGTAAGTGACCTGCCCCAGTACTGGAAGTTATTTAAAGACCGTGAGGTTCCGACTAAAGGACGTTTTCACAACAGTCCTCCCGGTTGGATTTGCACTGATATCAACGAAGTCAAAATGAAGACCTACGGTTTGGAAGATACCTATAATGTCTTCAGTACCGGTTCCGATGCAGCTCTGGTTACCTCCATGGTAACCGCTTATGAAAAAGGTGAACCATGGATTGGCTACTACTGGGAACCTACCTGGGTTATGGGAAAACTGGATATGACCATGCTGGAAGAACCGGCCTATGACCAAGCTGTATGGAATGACGAGACTAATAGGGGCTGCGCCTATCCGCCCGCACAGGTATTGATAGGTATTAACAGCAGTATGGAGGAAAAGGCTCCTGATATAGTAGAGTTTTTAGATAGATATTCAACCACTTTGGCCCAGAACAATGATTTTCTGGCCTATATGAATGACTATGAGGGAGAAAAAAGTGAAGAAGCTACAGCAATATATTTCCTTAACACCTATCCTGAAGTTTGGAAACAGTGGATTTCGGAAGATATTGCCGCAAATGTTGAAGAAGCACTAAAAGAGGTGGAATAAAATGCCAAACAGTTCAGAATACGCAATCAAAGTGGATCAACTATGGAAAGTATTCACTTCCGATAAAAAATTTAATTTTAATATCAGGGATGTAGAAAAATACATTGCGGGTGGTGCGGTAGCAGCCGTCCGCAATGTATCCCTGCGGATTAAACAGGGCGAGGTTTTTGTAATCATGGGCCTTTCCGGGAGCGGTAAGTCTACTCTAATACGTTGTCTGACCCGCTTGATAGAGCCAAGCTCGGGAAAGGTAATGATTAACGGTAAAGATGTTCTCCATATGGATAGCCAGGAACTGACTGAATTCCGCCGTACTAAGGCTGCTATGGTCTTTCAGCACTATGGTCTCTTGCCCCATCGAACGGTTTTAGAAAATGTTTCTTTTGGTCTGAAACTGCGTGGTGTGGAGCCCAAAATACGGATGGAAAGAGCCCGGGCGGTCATTGCAAAAGTAGGCCTGGACGGATGGGAAGAGCACTATCCGGGTCAGCTTTCTGGGGGCATGCAGCAGAGAGTGGGCATAGCCCGAGCTCTGGTCCAGGATACCGACTTGCTGCTAATGGATGAACCTTTCAGTGGTTTAGATCCCTTAATAAGAAGGGAAATGCAGGACGAGCTAATCAGACTGCAAAATGAATTACACAAGACAATTGTTTTTGTTACCCATGATATCAGTGAAGCGGTACGTTTGGGAGACCGAATGGTAGTAATGAGGAACGGAGAATGTGTTCAGGAGGGCAAACCCCAGGACATAATTTTGAATCCGGCAGATGAATATGTACAGAGGTTTGTTCAGGACGAACAGCGGATAGCCCTTATGATGGAGAACCGTGACAAAAAGAATAAAATTCGGGTTCTGGAGACCTATACCGGTGAAAAAACTGATCGAGCCAAAGTCAAGCTAGGGAGGGGTTAGAATGTTTCCACAATCTTTTCATTTTCATGTTGCACCGATGATAACCGATCTGGTTAAATGGCTCCTTCATACCTGTGAACCGGCCTTTGATGCATTTAACGATGTAGTTCTGGCCATGCTGCTTCAGATTGAGGCAGGACTTACAATAGTACCGTGGTGGGTATGGATAGGATTGGTAACCATACTGTCCTGGTATATAACCAGGCACATTGCAAAAACTTTGACTCCGGCATTTTTGCTGCTAACTATTGGAGTTTTCGGTTTATGGGCTGTAGCCATGGAAACCTTATCAGTAATTATTGTAGCAGTTATTATTTCCCTGGCGGTAGGTATACCTTTCGGCATACTCATGGCCGTATCGGAGAGAGCCAATGCCTGGTTTACCCCGATGCTGGACGCCATGCAGACCATGCCCAGTTTTGTCTATCTGATTCTGGCTTTGATGTTCTTTGGACTAGGTAAAGTGCCAGCCGTCCTGGCTACCTTTATTTATGCGGTTCCGCCTGTGCAAAGACTTACTAACCTAGGAATCAGGCAGGTTTCCGAGTCTGTCCAGGAGGCGGCTCTGGCTTTTGGTGCCACTCCGATGCAGCTGATGCGGGAGGTCAGACTTCCCTTAGCTTTACCTTCTATACTGACAGGTATAAACCAGACCACCATGATGGCGTTGGCTATGGTGGTAATCTGCAGCATGATCGGCGGTGGAGGGCTGGGGGAAGAGGTTTTAAAAGCCGTAAATCAAATTAATGTAGGAAAAGGCTTCGAAGCCGGATGGGCTATCGTGGTACTGGCTATCGTTATTGACCGGATTAGTCAAGGAATAGCCCAACGCTGGGAGATCTCCAGCAAATAGCCCACTTCCAACCAGACCTAAAAAACTAACGGAAACCGAGGGACTGCCCCTCGGTTTCGTTGCGGTTATACCGGCGTTACACCCCTTACAACGAGTTACACTGGTCAACTATGCATAGGATCATAAATGTCCTGACATAGCCCCGTAGATCATAAGAATAATGTTACAAAAAGAACGTCCCGGCGCAACCCCGGCGCAACCGGCGCAACCGGCGCAACGGGCGTAACGGCGTAACCCCATTGTGGAAAATGGCGGCCTACTTTGAACCGCCATTTTGCTACTTCTTTTTATATTCAGTACCCAACTATCCAGCTGCCGTAATAAGGTTTTTCCGTTACTTTGGACTAAATTGCCACAAAGTTAACAGTTGGATTGGTTAAGCAATAACAATTGTCATTAGTTGTCCTGTTTTCCAATATCACAGCGCTGCGTCTCTGCGGCGGAACAGGGCAATCCCCGTTATGGTCAGTATGATTGTTACAATACACAGCACTAGAGGCGCGGCCGTTGGCTGAGTAGCTTTCAACGGTGTTATCCAAGAAAAGGGCGAAAAGGCATAAAGTATCTCGGGAATCTGCTGCTGTTCCCAGAAAATCTCCATCAGTACATACAGGGTGAGCAGGCCGTAGCTGATGCCGGTCATCCACCTTGGCAGTGCGCCGAAAAGCAGCAGGGCGATACCACCAATAGTCCAGATTGCCGGAATCATTCCTGCCATTTCATAGAAGAGCCGGGAAAGCATCCCGCTGTTCCCCGTGCCAATTGACGCACCCAAGCCTACGCAGAACCCGGACATTAGCATAATAGCTGCTGAGCCGCCGAAGATGTAGATCATGTGGCTCAAGACCAGCCTCTCCCGCCGTACGGGCATGGACAATAATGTTTCGCCTTTAGCCACCTCCTCTTGACGGAGAATATCCGCCGACATCATCACATAAATAGAAATCAGTATTCCGAAAACGTACAACATCAGCGATAAAAACGCTTGCTCTATGCCGCCTAACCGCTCAATCAACCCTGCTAGAGCCTCCGCCGAGCTGACGGCACTCACCATCAGGTAGCTGGCGCAGCCTAGTGCGAAGGAAAAGATGGCGTAAAAGCAAAACCATGCGAGAAAAAGCCCCTTTTGGGTGCGCCAAGCAAGGGCATTTAGATTACGAAGTCCCGGTTTGGCAAAGGCTCGGCCGGTTCGCTGGGGTACAAGTCCCGCACCCACGTCCCGCCGTGTCATTAGCCACATTGACAGCGTTACCAGTGCCATGCTCAACACCAGAGGAATTAAAAACACTACGAAATGCTCCCCGGCAAAAGGACGCATCAGCAACGGCCATTCCAGCGGGTTGAGGTAAGCGAGAAGATTTTGTCTGCCGCTCACGTTCCACAGAATATGCAGGCCGAACAGTGCCCCCAGCAGCCCAAAGGACATACCCCGTGCCGCCGTAGCGCTTACAAAAAGTTGGGCGACTAATCCTGCCATAATTCCCAGCACACAGGAGGCAGCGAAGAAACCTAGGCAGTGAGCCAGCGAACCGACACCTCCCAGATTAAGTGCAACCATTGTTAATACAGTCAATACTGCCGCAATGGCGTTGATTAAAATCATATTCAGAAGCGCCGCTGTCAAGGTGGCAAGGCTGCCGGTAACATTGGAACCCAGCAGATCCCGCTTGCCTTGTTCCTCGGCCAACCGGGTATGGCGAATCATGTAGACTATGCTGAAAATTCCGCTGAGCAGCACCAAAAACACTTTGGTGCGCCAAGTGACAAATCCGGCTATTGAAATATCCAACAACGGGCCGTGCATAGCCTTGGTAAGCGGGTCAATGAGGCTGACTCCCATCGCTACTAATGCCTCATGGGTAGGAAATAGCACCAGCGATGACACTGTGTTAATGGCTACCCACAACCCCGGCAGCAGCAGCCAAATCAGGGTGAAGATGCGATTTTGCCGCAGATAAAGCTTCATAAGTGAAAGCGTGCCGTGAAAATATTGCTTCACTCTAAACCCCCCCTTCTGAGTCCTTCTTGTAGTAATTCATAAACAGTGCTTCCAGAGTGGGTGGATCTTGCTGATGGATAAGCGCCTTCAATTCCTCCATGCTTCCTTCCTCAATTATTTGGCCCGCACGTATGACACCGATTTGGTCGCAGATGGCCTCCACCTGGGATAAGA
>JAEWZB010000023.1 GCA_023395515.1 Bacillota bacterium | reverse complement strand
TTGAACAATTAGCATAAGATAGCCCCCATTTTTTTATTTTGGGGTAATTCGATCAGTAATATTGTTATATACTGCAAAATTGATACGTCCAATTCAAAAAAAGTTGAGTTTTCGGACAGTCTGGCCCTAGTGCTGACCTCATCAATGTTCTCGAACCGGAGAGGTAGTGAAATCTGCCGCCCCTATTCTTTGTGTGTAAGCGGGATAAAGTAAGTTGTAAACATTAGTAGACATTACATCTAAATGAATCATCCGGCCGGCCGGGGTATCTTTCTGATTGTAAAGGGCTTTAACATCTTTACCTCTATTTAAAACCGGAATTTTAGAATTATAATTAATATCTTGTAAAAGCTTTTGCCCCTGAGTATTAAAGCCCAATACATGATGGTATTGAGGCCCGTTATTATCCAGTTCTACGGCTAAATCTTTGGTTAGATTAAACAAGCTGTAAAGCAGGATGCGATTAATTTTAGTAAGACTATACCTTTTAGTTTTAATAGCTGGTTTTAATTCTTCTACATTAGTACAGGATAAGGCTTTATCCCTGATCCGTTCCTCCAAACCCTCGGTCACATCGTATAAATCCCCAATTTCTTTGGCATTCATGGTGCGTAATTTATACAGTAGCAGGTTGTCAAAAGTATCTATATGGCTAGGTGCCCGGCCTTGCTCTATTTCTTTACCTAATATTTGCTTAGTAGCTAAAGGCATAGCCAACTGTATTTCTTCCAGAGGAGTATTATTATATAGAGCTTTACGAATAGCACTGGCACTGGCATATTCACTTAAATCAGTACTGTGATAACTGCTGCCCCGGCGTTCTATAGTCAGGGGTATGATGGCGGAGTCAAGCTCTTTTAAGACTTTTAAGTATTCAATCCCCAAAATATTATTGGAACCTAGCAAAAGTGAGGCCATAGCAGGATTATCAGGGCAATATTTCTGCAAAGCTTTGGAGCGGGCTAAAGGATAACTTAAGCCTTGAGCCAGAAATTCTTTTAAAATAATTTTATATTCATCTGATTCATCATGCAGTAAATCAGCAACTTGATCCAAAACTTGTATATCATTATTTTCACTTCCGAACGCTAAATGGGTTACTACTCCCGTAAGCTCTAATAATTGCAGGGCCCCCTTAGCAAAATAATAAGCGCTGCGGGTAGCAAAACAAAAGGGCAGCTCAATAACTAAGTCAGCCCCGCCTTGTAAAGCCATCTGTGCTCTGGCCCATTTATTACAAATAGCCGGTTCCCCTCTTTGGACAAAGCTGCCGCTCATAACACAGATTATGGAGTCAAAATCATGTTGTTTTCTTACTTCTTTTATAAGATTATAGTGTCCATTATGGAAAGGATTAAATTCTGCAATAATGCCCAAAACCGCCATATATCAGGTTTCCTTTTTTGTATAGTAGTACCATAAATTTTACCACTTATTGAGACTTTTATGCTAGAATAGATTCGTACGATATGATCGACATAAAGTGTTGAACAAAAAGGGAGGTAGAGGGATGAGTCTACTAGCTGAGATTCGGGAGAAAGCTTCTGCAAAAGGGAAGACCATTGTATTACCCGAAGGTCTGGAAGAAAGAACTTTAATGGCTATAAAAGACATAGCCAGTCAAAAGATTGCTAATCCTATTTTACTAGGGAATGAAGGTGAAATCAGAGCATTAGCAAGCAAAATCGGGGCTGATATTTCCGGCGCAGAGATTGTGAACCCTGCTAAAGCCGCATACTTTGATGACTTTGTACAAGCTTTCTACGAAATGCGTAAAAGCAAGGGAGTTGACCTTGACAAGGCTAAAAGTACCATGTTAGATCCTTTATATTTTGCTTCCATGATGGTTAAAATGGATAAGGCTGATGGTGAAGTAGCCGGAGCCGAAAATACTACGGGAAATGTATTAAGACCTGCTTTACAAATAATTAAAACTGCACCGGGCATATCGGCAGTATCAGGTGCCTTTATAATGATTGTTCCAAATTGCGAATTTGGTGATAAGGGAACTTTCGTTTTTGCCGACTGTGCTGTGACTCCGGTACCAACTGCTGAACAGATGGCGGAATTTGCTATGGCTTCCGTAGGAACTGCTACTGATATTTGCGGCATGTCTGATCCTAAAATTGGTATGCTGTCCTTCTCCACAAAGGGAAGTGCCAGTCATGAATTAGTTGATAAAGTAGCTAGTGCTTCAGCTATTGCCAAGGAAAGATTTCCTGAATTAAAAGTTGATGGTGAATTCCAAGCTGACGCAGCCTTAGTACCTAGTGTAGGTTCTTCCAAAGCTCCGGGCAGCCTAGTGGCTGGTGACTGTAACATCTTGATATTCCCTGATCTTCAGGCAGGAAATATTGGTTACAAATTAGTACAACGTTTAGCCAAAGCCGAAGCCATAGGACCTATTTTACAAGGTATGGCTAAACCGGTTAATGATTTATCCAGAGGATGTAGTGTGGAAGATATAGTTAATGTTGTAGCTATGACTGCTCTTAGAGCTTAACTAAAGGTTCGGGGGGAAAGGGTAATCTTTTTTCTTGAAAAATATTAGAAAAATGGGGAGGTTTTTTTTAGATGAAGGTTCTAGTAGTAAATGCCGGAAGTTCATCAATTAAGTATCAAGTTTTTGATATGACAGATGAATCTGTATTAGCTAAAGGTCTGGTGGACCGTGTGGGTATTCCAGGAACAACTTTGGAGCATAAACCAATCGGTAAAGACGAAGTTGTAATCAAAAAAGATTTGCCTGATCATACCGCAGGTATGAAATTAGTTTTAGAAGCACTAATTAATGATGAGTATGGTGTAATTAAGAGCATGGACGAAATTGGTGCCGTAGGCCACCGGGTTGTTCATGGGGGAGAAGGATTTGCCAGTTCTGTAGTTATTGATGATAATGTTAAGAAGGTTATCAAGGATTGTTTTGATATAGCTCCTTTACATAATCCGCCTAATTTAATGGGAATCGAAGCTTGCCAAGATCTTATGCCTAATGTACCTCATGTAGCAGTTTTTGATACTGCTTTCCATCAAACTATGGAACCTGAGAATTATTTATATGCCCTACCTTATGATGCCTATGAAAAATACCATGTAAGAAGATATGGTTTCCACGGAACTTCTCATTTTTACGTTTCTCATCGCGCGGCTGAAATGTTAGGCAAGCCTTATGAAGAGTGTAAAATAATTACCCTGCATCTGGGCAATGGTGCCAGTATGGCAGCTATTAAGGATGGTAAAGTAGTTGACACTTCCATGGGCTTTACTCCTTTAGAAGGTTTAGTAATGGGAACCAGATCGGGAGATATTGATCCGGCTATCGTATTTTTCCTCATGGAAAAATTAGAAATGAATGGACAAGATGCTAATAACTATTTCAATAAAAAAGCTGGTATGTTAGGAGTATCAGGAGTATCTAATGATTTAAGAGATATTTTAGAAGCTGCTAACTCCGGTAATGAAAGAGCTCAATTAGCTCTGGACGTTTATTATAACCGGGTAAAAGGCTACATCGGCAAATACTTAGCTAAACTAAATGGTTGTGACTGCTTAGTATTTACTGCCGGGGTAGGGGAAAATGGCTACGATGTACGTGAAAGTATTTGTTCTGATTTAGAATTCTTTGGCATTAAAATGGATGTAGAAAAGAATAAAGTCAGAGGTAAAGAAGTAGATGTAGCTACTGAAGATTCTAACATTAGAATTTTTGTTATTCCTACTAATGAAGAATTAGTAATTGCCCGTGATACTTTTACTTTAAGCAAGTAAAGGCATGATTGCCAGCAATGCCTAAAAGAGGGCGGGAGTATTCCCGCCCTTAGATTGTTAACCAGGCCCATAATCTTCTGTAAGTTTAAAGTCTAAATAACTCATGAGTTGACAATAATATCTTCATAAGACTATAATTATTCTGGTGTTTTTCTAGGGGTGTATTAATGTTAATAGATATTAAAAGTTTAAAACTACAACTAAAAACTAGTGAAAAGTTTAGCCTTCAAGAAAAATTGCCTGATGAACTGCTGAGTGATTTAGAAGGTTGCTTTGTAGAACCATGCCAAGTAGAATTAACTGTTGAACGTAACGGTAATTTTTATTTTGGTAAAGGTATTGTGACTACTAAGCTACAATTACACTGTTCAAGGTGTTTGAAGGAAATTTTCTATCCCGTTAATACCGAGCTCAATTTTTCGTTGGTAGAATCTATATACGAAAATGAGTTTAGTCAGGAAGAAACCGAGATAATATTCTTCCACGATACCCAAGTTGATATTACACCTATAGTGCAAGAGACAGTTTTACTTAATCTTCCCATCCGTATGCTTTGTCAGGAGAATTGCCAAGGCTTATGTTCGGAGTGCGGGGTTGATAAAAACCTTGAAGAGTGTAAATGTCAAACCAAACATATTGACCCTAGGTGGGAAAAACTTAAAGATTTACAAACAGGGAAGGAGGTTTGAACATAGTGGGTGTTCCCAAAAGAAGACAATCACATTCCCGCAAGAATAAAAGACGTGCCGAATGGAGAAAAATTGATAAACCCGGCTTAGTCGAATGCCCCCAATGCCGTGAGCTTAAAATGCCTCACCGGGCCTGCTTAAGTTGCGGATACTATAAAGGCCGTAATGTTATGTAATGTTTAAATGAGTATTAACCCAAAAAGTAAGTAAGGTCATTAGACTGTTAGCTTACTTTTTGTTTTTAAGGAGGGTTATTATGCGTATAGCCGTTGATGTTATGGGTTCAGATCATGGACCTCAAGAGCTAATAGCAGGAGCACTAAAATGGGTACAAGAAAAACAGGGACATGTATTTTTAGTAGGCCCAAGTTCCATGATTCAGGAAGAACTTAAACAATATGATTATGATGCTTCTTTAGTCAGCATTGCCGAGGCTGCTCAAGTTATTGCCATGAATGAGTCTC
Source organism: Bacillota bacterium (assembly GCA_023395515.1). Lineage (GTDB taxonomy): Bacteria > Bacillota > Syntrophomonadia > Syntrophomonadales > Syntrophomonadaceae > JAAYRQ01. The sequence goes on along the minus strand of JAEWZB010000023.1, from coordinate 6,992 downwards.
CTGCTTTGGCCTTAAGAAAGAAAAAAGATGCTTCTATTGTGGTGGCTACTAAATTAGTAAAAGAAGGTATGGCAGATGCGGTTATTTCTTGTGGCAGTACTGGTGCTCAAATGGCAGCCGCACTTTTTATATTAGGCCGGCTGGAGGGCATTGAACGGCCCCCCATTGTAGCTAATATTCCGGGCTTAAATGACCAATATAGTCTGCTGATGGATGTAGGAGCTAATGTAGACTGTAAACCCCAACAAATGGTGCAATTTGCTTTACTCGGCAAGGTTTACAGTAAAATTATTATGGGTATACATAATCCGCGCATCGCCTTATTAAGTAATGGTCAGGAAGAGACTAAGGGAAATAATCAGAGCTTAGAAACATATAATCTTTTACAGGAACAAAAAGAATTAAATTTCATAGGTAATATAGAAGGGCGCGACCTATTTAACCATAAAGGTGATGTAATAGTATGTGATGGATTTGTAGGAAATGTAGTGCTTAAAACTATTGAAGGCATGGCAGGCTTTATAGCCGGCAATATTATAAAAGAATCCGGGTCTTTACCTAAATTCTTTAAGAAGTTAGACTATACTCAGGTAGGTGGCGCACCACTGCTGGGAATAAATGGAGTAAGCATAGTTTGCCATGGCAGTTCTAAAAGTGAGGCAGTATATAATGGTATGAATGTAGCAGAACAATGCTATAATAGCCGTATAGTGGAAATTCAGCAGGAAGAATTATTGAAGTTCATATAGTAAAGCCCGGCTTTACTTTTATAAATTAAAAATTAGCCAAAGGAGGTTATGTTAATGGAAGAATTTTTTGGATTAGCCCAGAAGTTTTTAGCCGAACAATTAAACATTGAACCAGATTTAATTACTATGGATACGATTTTTGAAGAAATTGATGCAGATTCTATTGACATCGTGGAAATGATAATGGCTTTGGAAGATGTTTATGATGTGGAATTTCCTGAAGAAGATTTAGAAGATTTCCCCACTATGGGCGCCTTAGTAACTGCTTTATTTAATTATTTAGAACAGGTGAAAAATGAGTAATGATACTTCCTTTGCCCGACAATTTCTAACAGACAATAACTTGCAGTTTAATAACCCTAAATTGATCCATATGGCTCTAATGCATCCCTCCTATTCCCAAGAAAAACATGCTGCGGATAATAACCAGAGACTTGAATTTTTGGGAGACTCAGTACTGAATTTTGTGGTGGCGGAGTATTTATATACCCATTACGCGGATAAAGCTGAAGGGGAACTTACTAAGATCAGGGCCAGGGTAGTATGTGAAAAAGCATTAGTAAATGTGGCTCGAACTATAAACCTGGGCAATTATATATTGTTGGGCAAGGGCGAAGAAATGTCGGGAGGACGTAAAAGAAAATCCATATTAGCCGATACTTTTGAAGCAGTTATTGGGGCCATTTATCTTGATCAAGGATTTGAGACGGCTAAAGCTTATATTATAAAAAACCTTGATAGTAGCATTAGGGAAGCGGTGAGCGGAAATTATAATGATTATAAATCCCGCTTGCAAGAGTATGTACAGGGCCGGCATGGACAAAATGTCTGTTATAAAATAGTTGATGAAACCGGACCTGCTCATGCTAAGAGCTTTGTGGCCGGGGTATTTTATGATAATAAGTTAATCGCTACCGGATTGGGCAAGAGTAAGAAGGAAGCCGAGCAGAATGCCGCTGAGGAAGTACTGAAAAACAATTTATTAGCCGATTTGATTTGAGGATTAAGGAAATAAGACCATGAAAAAACATGTTAATATTGCTATTTTTATTCCTCACTTAGGGTGTCCTTTTGATTGTATTTTTTGCAATCAAAAGAAAATAGCTTCTGCTATTAGCCCACCTGCTCCAGCTGCCATAGGTGAAATTATTGCCGAACACTTGAGGACTATACATAAGAACAGTGAGATAGAAGTAGCTTTTTTCGGCGGAAGTTTTACGGCTATTAATAAAGAGGTTCAGGTAGAGTATTTAGAAGCAGTACAACCTTATATAAAAAGCGGACAAGTAAATTCCATCAGAATTTCCACCCGACCTGATTGTATTGATTGGCCGGTATTAGACTTATTAAAGGCCTATGGGGTAAATACCATTGAATTAGGAGTACAATCTATAAATGATGAGGTTTTAAAAAAATCATGCCGGGGGTATACCGCAGATGATGTTTTTAAAGCAGCTCATCTCATAAAAGAAAATAATTTTAGACTGGGCATACAATTGATGGTGGGGTTACCCGGTGATCATCAGGAGCTGGATATAAAGAGTACTAAACTTGCCATTGCTCTATCTCCTGATATGGTTAGGATTTACCCCACTTTAGTTATTCAAGATACGGTATTGGCGGAGTTATATAAAAAAGACTTGTATATGCCCCTTAGCCTGGAAGAAGCTATTAGTATAACTAAAGAAATGTATTTACATTTTACCGCTAATGATATAAACGTGATTCGTATGGGATTACATCCGAGTGAAGAATTAATAAGTGGCGATGCCGTAATAGCCGGTCCTTTTCACCCGGCTTTCGGCGAACTGGTGGAGCAAGCAGTTTTCTATGACCAGTTTATTTGCCTGAGGCAATCAGCTTTAAAAGAAGTTGAAGGGGGACATAAATTAAATGTTTTCGTTAACCCCCGGGATATGTCTAAGATGGTAGGCAATAAAAAGCAGAATATAAAGCGGCTTAAGGATAACTGGCAAATAGAAGCTACAGTAAAACCTGATAGCTTATTGGAATTAAACAGCATTGGGATTAGGAGGGAAGGGGACCAAACTGCAACGGTTTTGAGTAGGGATGAGTATTGGCAGAGATCTGGATATATTTTAAGACATATATAAAACAACAATAAATTTCTCAAGATTAGGATTTAATATTGGAAAATTATTATGGAACGGACGGTACTTATACTGTCCGTTTTTTATTTTGTTTTCTGGATGGGATTGGGAACTCGTATAAAAAAGCTTTAATTTGACGAAAATGTACAAATTGAGAGGAGATAATTCATTAAACCCAATATGTGTCCATGAAGCTATGCTATAATTTAAAAAACTCGAAGGCAGGAGAATTATGGAAGTATAGTAAAGTACTATACTCATTTTTATGCTTAGTGATATATTGTTGTTCTGTTGGCAAGGCATAAAACACGAGAGGGAGGAACTCTGCCTGCTTTCACAAAAAGTTTAATCAAGCAGGGTATAATTTATTGAGTTATTATTACAAAACAATTATTCCAGTACTGGAAACAGATGATGAATTATTGGCATCTAGCTATAAATGAGGGATTTATGATCTGAAAGTATACTGTGTGGAGGGAATAGAGAAATGAAAAAAGTTATTATTAAGCATAATCCCTATAAGCTTGAGACGGAAATTACGGTTGACGGCAAGCCTTTAAAGCAAAATAGCAAAGTTAGAGACATAATTGGTAATGAATCTCGTTTACAGGAGTGGGTGGAGGAAGTCCCTGAACCGCTTATTGCAGAATGTAATGACACGGATCTGGAAATCACATTTCATGGCATATTGCTTGATTATGAGGACTTATATAATGTATTTATCAAAGCATGTGAAAAAGAATATGAGCTTGGTAAATTAAAGATGAAAATTGAACATAAACAACCCACTAAAGAAGCAGCAGATATTGAAGACCATATTAATAAGGTTTTCGAGAAAATTCAACAAGGGCCATTTGAAGAATTAAGAGATGAAGTCAATGCGTTCAACCATGCAAAAGTCAATAATTTTGAGGTTTATGTTATTGCCGCTATGAATGCCGGAAAATCTACCCTTATTAATTCTATGCTAGCTACAAAACTTATGCCTTCTGGACAAGGAGTTTCCACGGCCATAATTACAAAAATTCAGGATAATGATGATAGGATAACGTTTAAAGCCAGGGCTTATGATAAAGATAAAAAACTATTACAAAAATACAAAAAATTAAAATATAAGAATATGGTAAGTTTAAATAATAACAAGGATATTTTCGAGGTTGAAGTTTCAGGTAATATACCCTTTATTATGTCAGATGATGTTTCACTTGTGCTTATTGATACTCCGGGACTGCCTAACTCTCGTGACCAAAATTATGAAAAAATACAGAGTGAATTTCTCGATAAATCATCACAGGCTCTTATTATATATATAATTACAAGCGAGTTAAGTATTCATGATGACAATGATATTCTCAAGAGCGTTGCGGAAAGTATGAAAGCTCGAGGCAAGCAGTCAAAAGAAAGGTTCATTTTCGTGGTCAATGATTTAGATGGACATAAAAAGCAAAATGAAGATATAAATCAGACTTTAGAAAATATAAGGTCATATCTACATAAACGATTTTGTATTACTAAGCCTAATCTTTTCCCGGTTTCTGCTTTGAATGCGCTTAACATCAGGCTGATGGCAAGAGGAGTGGAGGTAGGCAAAAACGCCAGAGATGAACTGATGGCGAAGGTAGGGGAGCTGAATTGCAATGATCTTTTACATTTTGAAAAATATGCTCCTCTTTCTTCAAGTATCCGTAATGAAATAAATAATGAACTGAAATACATTCGGTCAAAGGGTGATGGTGAAAACCTAGATGAAGCTTTGATTCATACTGGCATTGTTTCCATCGAGGCGGCAATCCGACAGTATATTGATAAATATGTTAAAACCGCTAGGATAAAAAATATTATTGATACATTTATCTACAATTTGAAGGAGCCAAAAGACTATGAAGGTAAAGGTACTAAACAGTTACTTTTTCAAAAGTTAAAAGAAGAACATGATAAAAATGTAGAAAATCTAAATAAAATTCAAGAAAACTTGAAGAACCTGGAAAATTGGGAACAGCAAAAATTCAGATTGGAGTTTAAAGCTGCACTTGAAAAGGCTGAAAAGGATTCCAAGAAAGAGATAGGGGAAATAATTCAAGAATTTCGAAATCTCATAGCAAAAAAGCTTCGTGATTTAAGTTATAAGAAACTCTCTATTAATGAGGCAAAAAAAGAAACGGATGAATTGATGAATTTTGCTAGAAAGTTAGGTGAGGATTTTAGGGTAAAGCTTGAAAAACTTATCCATGCAAATGATATAGAAGATTTTTCGGTATTTACAACTGACCCATTAAAATTAATGCAAGAAAATATCAGATTTGAAGATTCGATTATAAGATTGATAAGAAATAAAGGCGACAAAAAAGAGCCACACATTTATGGCAGTGAGATAGCACGAATTTTTTCTCAGGCTATACAGCAAAAGTTATACGAAAATGCCGACATTGTATATAAATATATAGAAGAAGAGTCAGATGAAATCGCTAAGCGTTTTGAAGATGAATTAAACCGTCTTGATGAGGTCGTCAAAACAAAACTCGAACTTTCTACAGAGAAAGAAAATGCAGAAAATCGTGTAAAAGAGTTAGAACGTAATCTTACATGGCTTAATGAAATCCAAGCGGAAATTGAGTCGATTTGGGAGATTTATTAAAGAATAAATAATGCTTTATTAATTATTTTAAAAGGCAGCTATATAGGGTAATTTACGATACATAGTGTATGGATGCTATAAAATAATTGTCGGAGGCTGGAGTACAAGTTAATCAGAAGGAGGTGCGGTTCTTGGCGTTGCAATAGGCAGATATTGTAGCGAACGGGAGAATAATAATATGAGTAATTCTTTAGACTTAACTGAAAATAAAAACGAGGTACCGACCAGCATAAATGGAATGGATAAACCTAAAAGTAACATGCCGGATCATGATACCCTGGAAAGTCAACTTAACGAAGCGAGTTTACTGGTTGATGACATCGTGCTTAAAAACTATCTTACAAGGTTGACTGGTCTGGATATTGTTCCATTGGACGATAATTTAAAACAAATCAGCGAGATACGCCTGTTTAAGATTACCGAGATGGTTTATCAAAAGGATGAGTATTCTACTTACAAGTTTGCTTCGGTTTTTAACTCGGTACAAAATCTAAACTGCGGTATATTTATTATTGCCGACAGCAATGGGCAAAAAACAGATTTTTATATGGGGGTTCGCTCGTTTGATGATAAGCGTACAGTGAAATCTCTTAAAGATACTTTGGAAAACGCTTTGCACGGACAATTCCCAGGGGTAAAGACAAAAACCCTTAGTGACCCTGATGCAACGGAGTTTCTGAGTAAGCAGATTCCACGCCAAAATATTGCGGCTGTTTCCTGTGTTGCTAAAAATAAGGACGAGGACTTCAAAGATAATGATAGTTTTATTCAAGGCCTTGAAAAACTGGCACTGGCTATGCAAGGTCAGCGTTACACCGCGGTTGTTCTGGCAAAGAGTACACCTACAGAACAGCTTTTAGAAACACGCCGTGCTTATGAAAACATTTATACCCAACTTTCCCCCTTTGCCAATATACAGCTTAGTTATGGCACCAACACTGCAATGAGTATTTCGGATGCTTTTACAAGCGGTACGACAAGGGGAACTTCTCATTCGATTGATAGATCTAAGCAGAAAGGTACGAGTCACTCTATAAGCAATACTACTAATCAATCTGAAACAAATCCGAGTATTGGTTCTAGCCTCCTTAAATCAGTTGTTGCAGCTGCGAGTATTGCTGCAGCACCAGCTACCGGTGGGTTAAGTTTGCTTGCAGGGGGGGTAGCTATGGGAATGATTCCAGCAACCACGGAAACAACAGGATTTTCGAAGAGTGAGGATTTCAGCGAGAATACTTCCGAGACTACAGGGGAGTCTAATTCAGTCAATGAAGGTACTAATGAATCATTTACCCAAACAAGGGATCTGACATCGGGCACATCAGATAATATACAGCTTACCAAGCAAAATAAGACCCTCATTAACACGCTGGAGCGAATTGATTTACAGTTAAAACGTATTGATGAATGTGAAAGCCTTGGTATGTGGGAATGTGCTGCATATTTCTTGGCCGATAGTCAGGAAACAGCGGAAATGGCGGCAGGTACATATAAGGC
>JAEWZB010000013.1 GCA_023395515.1 Bacillota bacterium | reverse complement strand
CTCCTAATCCATATCGTATAGAATTAATCCAAAGGATGGTTAAAGATTTTAAGGCCGATGCGGTAATAGATCTCACTTGGCAAGCTTGCCATACTTATAATATTGAAGCCTATACCATCCAAAAAGCGGTACGGGAATTAGATATACCTTATTTGCAGTTAGAAACGGATTATTCCACCTCTGATCTTGAAAGTCTAAAAGTAAGAATAGAAGCACTTTTGGAGATGATCGAGTAATGATTACTTTAGGGCTGGATATAGGCTCGGTAGCAGCTAAAGGAGTTTTACTGCATAAAAACCAGAGATATACTACCGTTATTCCTACGGGCTGGAGTCCCTTAGATTCAGGCAACGCTCTTATTGATGCTTTATTAACCTCAGCTCAAGTAGAAGCAAATCAAATTGATGCTATAGTAGTAACTGGTTATGGCCGGGCAGTACATCAAGCTCATAATAAAACCGTAACCGAAATAAAATGTCATGCTCGGGGGGTAGCCGAGTTATACCCTGAGGTTAGGACTATAATAGATATAGGCGGCCAAGATAGTAAAGTTATAAAAGTCGACGGCCGGGGTAAAGTTATAGATTTTGCTATGAATGATAAATGTGCAGCAGGTACCGGAAGATTTCTGCAAGTTATGGCGAATGCTTTAGGTATGGATGTTAGTGAACTGGGGAATGCGGAAGATTTAGAAGCCCGGGTAAAGATAAACAGCATGTGTACGGTTTTTGCGGAATCGGAAATGGTTAATCTTTTGGCCCAAGGTATATCTAGAAATGGTATAATAGCCGGTTTACACGCTTCTATTGGGCAAAGAGTAGCGGCTATGGTTAAAAGGATAGGTATAACTGAACAAGTGATTTTTACCGGTGGGGTAGCTATTAATCCGGGAGTTAAAAGAGCTTTAGAAAAGGAATTAAGATGCCAAATCCTCGTACCTGAAGAATGCCAGTTTACCGGGGCCTTGGGGGCTGCCTTAATTGCCCAGGAATCTTAGCCCATAGAATGTTTTTAGCTAAATTCAGGAGATTAATAAGAGAAGGTGGAATATGTGAGCGATATTATTGATGCCCGAAATCTTAGTTGCCCCCAGCCGGTTATATTAACTAAAAGGGCCATGGAGAAAAACCCTGCTATGAACCTTATTACTATTGTTAGTGAAAAGGTTGCCCAGGAAAATGTAAGTAAGCTGGCTAGCAGCCAAGGCTACCAGGTCGAAGTCGAAGAAAAAGATGACGGAATATACCTGCATTTGAATATAACTAATAGAGATATGCTCTTAGCCCAAGAAAAAGGCGATTTAGCTATATTAGTGACTAGTCAATTTTTCGGGCAAGGTAATGAAGAATTGGGGCAAATCTTAATGAGAAGTTTCCTTTATACCCTTACTGAAATGGCGGGGCAAATAAAAAGTCTTATTTTTATGAATAGCGGCGTATATTTAGCTTGTGAAGATTCTTCTGTTTTAGAGCATTTACAGCTATTGCATGATAATGAGGTGGAAATTCTGTCTTGCGGAACATGTCTGGATTTTTACGGAATTAAAGAAAAGCTGGCCGTAGGCAAGGTGACTAATATGTATACTGCTATGGAGATTATAGCTGGTGCATCTAAAAGTATTACCCTTTAGGAAGGCATGATTAAATGAAACTAACCTATATGGATAATGCGGCTACTTCGTTTCCTAAACCTGAATCAGTTTACCAGGCCGTTGATTATTTTAACCGTCATCTGGGAGGTAACCCGGGTCGAGGCAGTAATCAGCAAACTATTAAAGCGGGCTCAGTTTTATTGGAAGCCCGGGAGGCCTTATCTGCCCTTTTTAATATTGAAGATAGCCTGCAAATAGCTTTTACGTCCAATATTACTGATGCTATAAATATGGGCTTAAAGGGTATTTTAAATCCGGGTGACCATGTTATTACTACCAGTATGGAGCATAATTCGGTCGCCCGTCCGCTGTTTTTTTTAGAAAGCCAAGGGGTAAAGTGGACTAAAGTAGCTTGTGCCTCGGATGGAAGCCTTAATCCTGATGAGGTGAGAAAAGCTATTCAGCCTAATACCCGTTTGCTATGTATGCTGCACGCTTCTAACCTTACGGGAACCATAATGCCCATTGCCGAAGCCGGTAAATTAGCTAGAGATAACGGGGTTTTATTCATGGTAGATACTGCTCAATCAGCCGGAGTTTTGCCTATTGATGTAAAAGCCCAAAATATTGATATCCTTACCTTTACCGGTCATAAAGGTTTGTTAGGCCCGCAAGGCACCGGCGGTATCTATATAAAGCCCTACGTGCCTATAAAGCCCAGCCGTCAAGGGGGAACCGGGTCTTTATCCGAATACCTGGAACATCCGGATATAATGCCGGATTTATTAGAAAGTGGAACTCCTAATACTCCGGGTATTGCCGGCTTATTAGCCGGAGTTACTTTTATTCTGGAAACCGGACTCCAGGTAATTAATGCTAAGGAACAAAAACTGACCGATCTCCTGTTAGACGGCCTGCAAGAAATAAGCGGGGTAGAAATATATGGTCCGCAAGACAGCAGCAGACAGACAGCCGTAATCGCTATGAATATAACTGGTAGGGATTGCGGAGATGTAAGTGCTATCTTAGACTACGAGTACGGTATTATTACCCGCTCCGGTCTGCATTGCTCTCCTTTAGCCCACCAGACTATAGGAACTTTGGAGCAGGGGGCAGTTAGGCTAAGCCCGGGCTATTTTACCACTCCCGAGCAAGTGGAATATGTGATAAAAGCCATCTATGATATTGTAAGGGGTAAGGCGTGAGGGGTAAGGTGCAAAAGACCACTGGGGACGGTTCCTATAATGGCTTAATGGCTTTTAATGACTCTAAGACACGAGACGTAAAACGGGATAAATATATAGGAAAAGAAGAGCATCCCTTTTTTAAGGGGTAAGGGGTAAGGGGGAAGGTGCCCGATACGCTTCACGCCTAACACCTTACCCCTAACTTATTAATTTTAGGGAATAAAATTCATCTTGCGGGCTTCAAATTCCAGCCAATCTCTGAAATCGGGATGAGCAATTCTAATAAGTTCTTTGACTCTAGTTCTTAAGTTTTGTCCTTTTAGAAAGGCTACCCCATATTCAGTAACTACATATTGCACATCAGTACGGGAAACAGTCGTGAAAATGCCATTAGATAAGGTAGGAGCAATTTTAGACTTCATATTGCCTTCTTTATCAGTGTAAGTGGAATAAAGGGTTAAAAATGATTTGCCTCCTTTAGAACGCCAAGCTCCTTGCACAAAATCGAGCTGTCCGCCGGTACCGGTATATTGTTTAAATGATATGGACTCAGAAGCACATTGCCCGGTTAAATCTACTTCCAAGGTAGCATTAACTGAAATCATGTTATCATTTTTACCAATAATATAGGGGTCATTAACGAATTTAGTAGAATGCATTTCGACGATAGGATTTTCATCGAGGAAATCATAAAGTTTTTTAGTCCCTAACCCAAAAGAACCTATCCATTTAAAAGGCATGAAATTCTTCTTGTCACAAGTAACTACTCCTTCATAATACAAATCTACCATGGTATCAGTCAGCATTTCCGAATGAATTCCTAAATTTTTCTTATCTTTTAAGAAATTAGCGATAGCATTAGGCATACCGCCAATACCTATCTGAATGCAAGAGCCATCCTCAATCATATCTGCAATGTAGTGGCCAATTACTTCATCTTCTTTAGTTAAGGGAATTTCAGGGAGTTCGAAAAGGGGAATATGATTTTCTACTAATGCACTTATTTCAGTAATGTGGAGTTGATTATTCCCATAGGTGCGGGGCATATTTTCGTTAACTTCGACAACTATGTGGCGGGGATTACCAGTTTTAGCAGTCTCCCAGCCCCAATCGACATTACATCCGGTACTGAAAAATCCATGCTTATCCATAGGGGATACTACTAAGGTAGTAATAGTACATTGGCGGCATCTAGTTACCATATCAACTGTTTCACCTAACCTGCAGGGGGTATAAGTGAAAAGTCCTTCACCTACTCCATGCCGGGTAGCAGGAGAAACGAACCCGGAATCAATAGTCACTTTACCTTTCAAATCAGGGTGATAAAGGTCAAACCATCTGACGTCAACTCCGCTTACATAAGTAATATCCGTTATTTCATCATTCTTAATCCGTTTGGCTACGGCATTGATCAAGGATAAAGGCTGGCCGTTAGATAATGGTGCTACAATAAGGTCACCATTTTCAACCATTTTAGCAGCTTCCTCTGCAGTAGTCAGCTTTTGTTTATACAACTCTTGCCAACGGTTATTCATACATTTAATTCCCCCTTATTTATTTTTATCTAGAGATAGCCATGATATCTCTAAGATTCTTTTTGTTTTTCGCTAAGTATAAGAATATTCCTGCTAAATATTGCAGAATTATTAAAATTTTCTGAATTGTTCCATTCTATGCTGATTAAAGCTGATACTAGAACATAATATTAGCTGCTTATCTCTATATGACTAAAAAAATATATTTTAGGTATTGAATTTATAAAAATAGTTAGGTATAGTATTGATAAAGACAAAGTGGATGAAATTAGTCCAATTTAGGAGAGGCTTTATATGCAAATTACCAGACAAACCGAATATGCTATCCGCACTATGCTGGAGTTGGCTAAAAACAGTGATGGGGGCATATTATCTACCAAATTTATATCTGAACAACAGGATATACCGGAGGATTTTCTAAAGAAAACCATTAAGTTATTAGTTTTAGCTGACTTGGTAATTACCCAGCGGGGTAACCAAGGGGGCGTAAAACTGGCTCATCCGGCTGAGAAGATAAGTTTAGCTGACATAATCGTAGCTATAGAGGGGCCCATTGCCTTGAATGTATGTTTAGCTCCCGGATATCAATGTCCTAATCAGTCTAATTGTACTATTTCCAAATCTTTGGCCCGAGCTCAAAGGGCTATGCTTGATGAACTGGAAAACCAAACTTTAATGGATCTAGTTAAGTAGAAAATAACATTTTAAACTCTAATAGGACTATAATCATCCACTTTATCACTAATCTGACTTAAATAGAAGGAGGAAAAAACATGTTTTGTAATCAATGTGAACAAACATCTAAAGGAGTAGGTTGTACTGTAGTAGGAGTATGCGGTAAAAATGCAGAAGTAGCGGCTTTACAGGATTTATTACTCTATGCTACCAAAGGTTTAGCCATGTATGCTAACGAGGCTCGGAAACTAAATATTGTTGACCCCGAAGTTAATCGTTTTACTGCGGAAGCTTTATTTATGACTCTTACTAATGTTAACTTTGATCCGGTTAGATTTAAGGAGTCTATCGAAAAGGCCGTAAATTTACGTAAAAACCTGCAGGTTACATTAAATGCTAAAGGTTACAATACCGTAATAGATGAAGAAGCAGCTAATTATATAGCCACAGATAGCTTAGTCGGATTAGTAGCAGACGGGGAAAAAGTTGGACTTATAGCTAATCATAATAATGAAGATATTAAATCATTACAACAGATTCTAGTTTACGGATTAAGAGGTGTAGCAGCTTATGCTCATCATGCTTATATTCTAGGCCAGGAAGATGACAGAATATATGAATTTATGCATGAAGCCTTGACTAAAGTAGGAACTGCGGAACTGGAACTAGGTGAATGGGTAGGTTTGGTTTTAAAATGTGGAGAAATTAATCTTATCGCCATGGAATTATTAGATAAAGGCAATACTGAAACTTTTGGCCATCCCGTACCTACCAGTGTACCTTTAGGCCATAAAAAAGGTAAAGCTATCCTGGTATCAGGACATGACCTCAAAGACTTAAAAGAGCTGTTGGAAGCTACCGCAGGAACCGGAATTAATATATACACCCATGGGGAAATGCTGCCTGCCCATGGTTATCCGGAACTTAAAAAATACGAGCATTTTTATGGACATTATGGTACAGCTTGGCAAAACCAAAGAAAAGAATTTGTAGATTTTCCGGGGCCGATTCTTATGACTACTAACTGTCTCCAAGAGCCTAAGGAATCGTATTTTAATACTATTTTTACTACCGGTCCTGTAGGCTGGTCAGGAACTAAACATCTACCCAACGGACAGTTTGATGAATTGATTAAAACTGCCTTAGAAATGCCCGGTTTTGCCGAAGATCTTGAAGGTATGAAGGTAATGTGCGGATTTGCCCGGAATGCCGTTTTAACTGTAGCCGATAAAGTTATTGCCGGAGTTAAAGAGGGAGATATTAAACACTTCTTCCTGGTCGGCGGTTGTGATGGTGCTAAAGCAGGACGCAGTTATTATACAGATTTTGTAGAACAAACTCCTGCTGATACCATAATTTTAACTTTGGGCTGTGCTAAATTCCGTTTCTTTGATAAAGAATTAGGTGATATCGGCGGAATTCCTAGATTACTAGACGTGGGACAGTGTAATGACTCTTATTCCGCAGTCCAGATTGCGCTAGCTTTAGCAGATGCATTCGAATGCGGAGTAAATGATCTGCCCTTAACCCTAGTTCTTTCCTGGTATGAACAAAAGGCGGTTTCAGTACTTTTAAGCCTATTCCATTTAGGCATTAAAAATATTAGATTAGGACCCACCTTACCAGCTTTTATAACTCCTAATGTTTTAAATGTACTGGTAGAAAACTTTGCCATTCAACCGATCGGAACGGTTGAAGGAGATTTAGCCGTAATGCTGGGCTAAGAACGTAAGGCGTGAGGGGTAAGGTGTGAGGGGAAATAAAACCCTTAACTCCTAACTCCTCACCCCGCAAGGATAAGGGATGTGAACTGATGTGAATTGGACTAAAGAAGCTTTAAAAGAAATAGAGAAAGTACCGGGGTTTGTACGGAGCATGGCTAAAAAAGCCGTAGAAAATGACGTTTATAAAGCGGGGCGCGATGAAGTAACCGCAGAAGATATTAGAAAGAGCAAACAAAAGTATTTTTCTTTTGCGGAGGAAAAGGAAGATAAAACCAAAACTAAAATAGCGGTAGTCCGTTGTGAAACAGTTTCCGAAACTTGTCCGGGTGTAGCTTGTTTTAAGGCTTTTAATGCCCGTAAGATACATTTTGAACCATATGATGAAAATGCCGAAATAGTAGGGTTTTTCACCTGTGGCGGTTGCCCGGGCCGCAGAGTGTCCAGGTTAGTTGATAATTTGAAAAAACATGGGTTAGATGTCGTGCATTTATCATCTTGCATGTTATTAGAAGGGAACTATCCCAAATGTCCTTATCATGAAGATATTAAGCAAACTATTGAAAGTAAAGGTATAAAAGTCATTGAAGGCACACATCACTAATGATGTGACAAGGAGGAATTAAAATGGCTCAAAAATTTGTAATTAACTTAGAAAAAGAACCAATGAACTTAGTATCAAGAACTATGGTTAAAATAGATGAAGAATTATGCAACGGATGCGGGGCCTGTATTAGCCCGTGTGCGGAAGGAGCTTTAGCTTTAGTAGATGGTAAAGCCAAAGTTATTAAAGATGAATTGTGTGACGGGGCCGGATTTTGTATAGGGCTATGTCCGACCGGAGCTTTATCCTTAGAAGTAAGAGAAGCGGCCCCTTTTTCTGAGGTGGAGGTACACAAGCATAAAGAAAACACCAATTTGCATTATATTCCCCAGAAGTGTTATTCCTGTGGGGAAAGTGAGGAAAATGCTTATTTATTACCTATTAAGCATAAGGGAGAGTCCATATGGTTTTGCACCAAATGTTTACCCAGATTAATTCATGGATAATAAAGTAAGACTTGATTCAGGTGGAGTTTAACTAAACTCCACCTGAATCTTAGCCGCAGGTCGCCAGGGACTTAGCTGCCCTTGGCCTCCGCCGTCTATAGAGGCGGAGGTCTTAGGGCAGATTAGTCATCGGACAAATATTTTGACATAAATTGTGGGAGAGAGCATATATTGAATTAGGGTGGTGGAGAACAAATGGTATCCCACTTATTAAACTAACTAAGTTATAAGGTGTTGTTGGTAGGTAATTATTTTTAACCTGAAAAATATAATTTCCTGGTGTTGTATGTGAGAAGTCTGTTGATTGGTCTGCTTGGAAGAGTTAATAGTCTTCTCCGCCACCTTATTAGGCCTAAAGTCCCCTGTTAAAGCAGGGGTTTTTTTATGGGCAAATTTAGCAGTAAGTGCATTTTTGTGCTATATTGGTTCTAATATTAGTTTGAAATTTAGGAGGAAAGCTTGAATTCACCAAATAAAGTTGTTTTAGTTACCGGAGCCAGCCGCGGCATTGGAGCATCAACGGTAAAACTATTAGCTAAGGAAGGTTATAGGATAGGAATTAATTACAACAAATCTTCCGAAGCAGCATATCGTATAAATAAGGAAATTAATGGATGGGGCAATAAGTCTATAGTAGTGCAGGCTGATATAAGCAGGGCTAAAGAAGTTGAGGCTATGTTTGATCAAATCGAAAAAGAATTAGGGCCCGTGGATATTTTAATAAATAATGCGGGAATCTCTAGCCGAGGATTAGTAACCGAGATAGAGGAAGCCGAGTGGGATAGAGTTTTAGATATTAATCTTAAAGGAACATTTTTATGCTCTAAGCGGGCCCTGCCTAACATGATAAGGAAACGGTGGGGAAGAATAATAAATATTACCTCGGTATGGGGAATTACCGGAGCTTCATATGAATCAGTTTATGCTGCTTCAAAAGGCGGGCTGATTACCTTTACTAAATCTTTAGCTAAAGAGTTAGGTCCTAGTGGGATAACAGCTAATGCCATAGCACCAGGGCCAATTGCAACCGATATGCTAAATGCAGAATTAAATGAAGGAGAAATGCGGGATTTAATAGAAGAAATACCAGTAGGCAGATTAGGCCGTCCAGAGGATGTAGCTTCAATGTGTGCTTATCTGATTTCGGATAAAGCTTCATTTATTAATGGACAAGTAATTACGGTGGATGGCGGTTTTATAACTTAATTCTGGGGAGGGAGCTTGATGAGAAAGGCTATTATTATAAATGACTCACGTTTAGAAAAAGCGGTCTTAAAAGATCAATTAACCCGGTTAGGTTATAAGGTAGAAATAGCGGACGAATATGATTGGCTGGATAAGATACAAAATTTAATACCTGATATAGCTATTGTAAATTATACTATGCAACATATTAGCGGAGATAAAATTATTGCTGCTATAAATACTAAATTTCCTAATACAAAATGTTACCTTTCCTCTTGTAATAAGTTAAGAGAAAAACAGTTTCCTGCTATTGAGTTAACTGGAATGATCACAACGCCAATTACTTTAGATGATTTAGAGAATACTTTAATTAATAAAATATCTTTTTGTCCGTTCTGCGGCAAAGCCTTGAACCAAAGTTTTAGTTTTTGCCCTTTTTGCGGGGAAAAAATTGCTCTGTAAAGTGTATTAGGAGCAATTCCTTTTACATTACATTAACTGGAGGCACGATTAGTTGAAAAAGTACGAGGTAATTTTATTTGATCTGGATGGTACTTTAACTGATCCTAAAGAAGGTATCACCAAATCTGTACAATATGCACTTAAAAAAATGGGGATTATTGAAGAAAACCGGGATAATTTAGTTAAGTTCATTGGTCCGCCCTTGGTAGAATCTTTTCAAGAATACTATGATATGGATGAAGGTGATACTTGGGCAGCTATTAAAGCTTACCGGGAGTATTTTGCCGATAAGGGTATTTTAGATAATCAGGTTTTTACCGGCATACCTGAATTACTGGCTAGTTTAAATAATAAGGGTCATGAACTGGGAGTAGCCACCTCCAAGCCTACTATTTATTCGGAAAAGATTTTAGAACATTTTCGACTAGATAATTACTTTAAGGTTATAGTAGGAAGTAATCTGGATGGAAGCCGGGTGGCTAAAAACGAAATAATCGAGGCGGCTCTGGAAGCTCTAAGAGTTAAGCAATTAGATAAAGTAGTGATGGTAGGAGACCGTAAACACGATATTATGGGGGCTAATAAAAATAATATTGATTCTATCGGGGTCTTATTCGGATATGGCAGTAAAGCAGAATTTCAAGAGGCTGGAGCTACTTATATAGTAAATACGGTGGAAGAATTAGGGGCTTTATTAGGAGTTTAATTAACTTCTATCTGTTTGTGGCTGTATTACTATCCATTTCACATCCTCGGTGGGAGTATAAGCTATCGGGTAAATGTTACCCATTTTTATAGCTGCGATTAAATCTTTCTCATCTCTTAGTCCATCTGGAAATACAGTGGCAAATTTGCCAAGAGAATCTATGCTATGAGCATCACTAGCTCCAAAAATCGGCTTACCAAGTTCTAGGGCCAAATCATAAGCTTTTATATTATCGGCATAATCGGTATTGCCGTTAAATGCCTCAATCCCATGCAGGTTTTTATAGTCTTTGATTAAATTACCCATACCCCGGTTATTCTGTCTGAAGGGATGGGCACTTATGGCTACACCATTTTGTTTATTTACCAATTCCAGCAGATAACGGACCGATATTCTTTCTTTAGGAAGATGGTCTAAGCCAAATACAAGTACATCACCTTCCCAAGTAAAAATCTCTGCACCTACAAAAATGGGGAATCCCGTCTTTTTTCTATATTCATGGGCCCGGGCCATTATTTCATTACTATCGTGATCAGTTATACAGATACCATTTAGACCAATAACTTTAGCCTGAGCTACAATTTGCTCCAAGGTCATGGTACTATCCTCCGAAGTTGGATAGGCGTGAATATGGGTATCAATAATCATTATAATTAGCCTTCTTTCTGAATAATTCTTGAGGCAAGCGGGGAAAAATCTTACCTGTTATATAATGCTGCCCTCTAATCAGGAATAATGTGCTTAACTCCAGTTAAATCAACATTAAAGCGAATCTTTTTTCCGGTGGTACAATTGATACCGCTTTTATAATAATTTCTGATTTCGCCAATAATTTTATTACCCTCAAAGTCGATGGTGACTCTAGTTACGGAGCCAATTGTTTCATGCCAGATAACGGTTCCCTCCAATTTACCTTCAGCACTAATTTCAACATCTTCCGGTCTGAACATCAGATAATATTTTAAGCTTTTATCCGACTCGCTAAGTGGTACCTTATCTACATAATTTTCCGATTCTACAGGTTTAAGTAATTGAATAGCCTTGTTATTTTTATTAAATTCCAAAAGATTGGCCGTACCCATAAATTCCGCCACAAATCGGTTGCGGGGTCTTAAGTACACCTCACTGGGCACCCCTGTTTGCTGAATAACACCATCTTTCATTATCACAATTCGGTCTGAAATGCACATAGCTTCCTCTTGATCATGGGTAACATAAATACTGGTAATCTTATATTCCTGTTGAATTTTGCGGATCATTTGCCGCATGGAAACCCGTAAGTTCTGATCCAGATTGCTTAAGGGCTCATCAAAAAGTAATATAGTCGGCTCAACAACTAGGGCGCGGGCTAAAGCAACCCGTTGCTGCTGCCCCCCGCTTAATTCACTGATTTTCCTCTGGTTTAAGCCTGGCAGCTCCACCTTATCCAGTATTTCTTGAACCTTTTTCTTAATTAACGATGCTTGGCATTGGTTTATTTTGAGCCCATAAGCGATGTTTTTCTCTACCGTCATATGGGGAAATAATGCATAGTTTTGAAAAACCATGGCGGTGTTTCTGGCCTGAGGCGGCAGTTTACTTATATCCTTATTATTAGATAAAATTGATCCCTTATATAATGGAAGTAGTCCGGCAATTGTTTTCAGCAAAGTAGTCTTGCCACACCCGGAGGGCCCTAAAAGAGCAATCATCTCTCCATCTTCAATAGATAAACTTACATTATTGACTGCAATTACATTACCGTATTTCTGGGTTAATTCTTTAATCTCGATACCCATTGCCGAACCTCCCTTAAATGCTTGAATACTTCTTCATAATTAAGAAGGAGCTGAAATATAGCCAGAAAAGCAAGTGATAAAAATGAAAGCAATAAAGCCATCATGGCTGCTGCACCAATTTCACTGCTGGTCATTATCTGAAAAATTTGCTGTACTGCTACTTTATTTTTAGGCAATAATAAAAATACGATTGCTCCTAATGTTGTCATGGTTGAAGTGAAATTCTTTAAAAAGGCAGCATTGAAAGCCGGTTTTAACAAGGGAAACATAATGTCAAAAAATACTCGGCGTTCGCTGGCACCCAGATTAATCGCAGCCAGCTCCAAATCGGGATTAATATGTTCCATCAAAGCATAGCCTGTTTTCATTCCAATATACATATAGCGATAAGTACAAATTAAATAAATAATAATCCCGGTGCCAAGTAAAATTATTGGTTCCAGGCTTGTGAAAATATACTTGCCTATACCTAGCACAGGATATCTGAAAGTTACCAGATAACCGATACCCAGTAGTATTCCCGGAGTAGCTGCCGGTAAAGTTACTATAAAATCTAGGTGCTTAGTTAGCGGATAATGCTTGGTTTTTATAACATAAGAAAGTAAAACCCCCAATAAAGAGGAAATAAAAGCAGCAGTAAAGGCCAATTTAACACTATTAATAAATGGCGATAAATCTTTGCTGAGAATATTCTCGAAATGTCTTAAGGTAAAGGCATAATTATAGCCCCAATGCTCAGTAAATGCACCTATAACAATAAATAGATATTGAATGACTACAAATAGTATAAACAGACTACTTATTCCGATTAGTATAAATTTTATAATCGATTGTACCTGCGGATATTCGACCATTTCAGGAGTGACAGACTGACTGTAGACTGGATTTTTACCGGAATAATAACGTTGAATAAAAAAGGCGGCAAAACAGGGAATAAAGAGAAAGATGCCTGTAATTGAAGCCATTTGTATATTATACAAGCCGGTAATCTGGATATACAAATCCGAGGCTAAGGTTTGGAAAGCTCCTCCAATAATTATCGGAGTTGCGAAATCCGCCATGGAAGTCAAAAAAACCAACATGGCTGCTACAGTTATTTCAGGTATCATTAATGGCAAGGTAACAGTTAAGAAAACCTTCTTTTCCGATGCGCCCAAATTTCGGGCTGCTTCTTCTAGGGAAACATCTGTTTTTTTAATAGCACTGGATATAAGCAAATAGGCCAGAGTAGCTAATCCGATGGTTTGCATGACAAAAATTCCATAGAATCCATAAGGACTAACTTCCAGACCGAGGATTGAATGAGTAATAAGACCTCTTTTTCCGAACAGCATAATAAAGGCTACTGCTCCTACAAAAGGCGGGCTAATTAAAGGCATAAGCACTAATACCCTCATTAGTTTCCGACCCCAAAACTTTACGCGCCATAAGGCAATAGATGCTAATAATCCAAATGAAGTCGCGAATACTGTTACCAGCAAGGCAACCTGCAGGCTGTTTTTCATATGCTTCCATACCCGAGGCAGTATTTGGCCGGACAAATCAGAATTGCTGCCTGATATCAGTCCATAAACAAATACACTTATGATGGGCAATAATATGAAATAGATTGCAGTAAGCAATATCAATATATAGAAAAGCTTGAATATAAAACTTTGCCTAGTGTGCATTTTAAAAAATCCTTAAATTATAGCATTCTTTTAGTTATACAATATTTTAAACAAGAATAAAGAGCCAGAATATTATGCTACTCTGACTCTTTATTAAATTTTATTTAGCTATTTGCCGGCTGCCGTAAGGTGTTTTGACCACTCAGCCAAGATGGAATCGCGGTTTTCAGCGTTTGCTTTAAAATCCGTAGTAAACAGGCTTATAGTATTAATATCTATAATACCTTCTGGACGCTTAACATCAGTTCTGGCTACGGCAGCATTTCTTTCTTTAGCAATAGTTTCCATACCCCTTTCAGAAAGCAACCAGTCAATAAATACTTTAGCCGCATCTTCGTGCTTGGTTCCTTTGACAATAGCTGCCGGCTGCGGCCACCAACCGGTACCGTCTTTAGGATATACCAGAGCAATATGGGGATTATTAATTTCCAGGTCCCGGTCTCCGTCACTGGCATTTATTCCTACGATTGCTTCTCCCTGGACTACCAGATTGGCCGGATCACTGCCGCGCGGAGTAAAGAAAGGAACCTGATCAATTAAATTGACTAAATACTTCCATCCTTCATCTTCTCCTTTAACTGCCAGCATGGCGGTGACTACATTATAGGCTGTACCTGAGGAGGCAGGATTAGGCATAGATACTTCATTTTTCAGGCCGGGCTGCAGTAAATCATCCCAGGTCTCCGGCATTTTTAAGCCTTTTTTAGCCACAAGGTCTTTATTAACTACCCAGTTAACAATAGTAAGGGAAGTACCATGCCAATATCCGTCAGCATCCTTCATGGCAGCATCCAGAGCTTCCCCGCTGGGTGATTTATAGGGGATCAAAAGATCTTTCTGAGCTGCATTAATGAATGTATCGGCACCGCCCGTAAACCATAAATCAGCAATAGAAACGCCGGATTTGCCCTCATTTTCTAATCTCTGTAGAATTTCGCCATTTTGCATCGTAAGATGTTCAACTTTTATACCGGTATCTTCCTGAAAAACATCTAAAATCGGCCTTACATCATCAGTTACGCCGTAAAGATTTAAAGTCGTACCTTGCATGGTTTCGTCATAATATTCTGATGACCAACCTTCCCCTACATAACCAGCCGGCTTAACATTTCCGGTATCATTGCTGGGATTTGACTTAGAATCACAACCAACCAGACTAAACATTAAAACTAATGACAATAATAAACGAATAAATACCTTCACTTCCACCTATTCCCCTTTTCCATAAAATTAACCGGTTCGAAATTCCTTAGCCTTCTAAAAGATTTAAGCAAGACAGTGTTTATTCCGAACATAACCATTCATTATAAATTATCATACCTTAGATTATATGACAAGATGAAGCTGGCAGGGTGTCGTTTTGGCTCACTTATATTGCAGAATAATCTCTTATAAGATATTGAGGTTAAATATCTGAAAATATAATGACTTAATTATGCATCGGAACCAAACTGTTATTTCTATATCAACCTTAAATATGATAAAGTTTTAAAAGATTTAATTTTGGTATAGACAATAATTAGCTATAAAAGAAATCAGGAGGTCAAAATGGAAAACAAAATTGCCAGGGCTATTAGCTTAGAAACAGGAATAAGCCTTAAACAAGTACTTAGCACTATCAGCTTATTAGATACAGATAATACCATCCCTTTTATTGCACGTTATAGAAAAGAAGTAACCGGTGGATTAGATGAGATAGAGCTGCGCCAGATTCAAGAACTCCTAAAAACCTACCGTAATCTGGAGGAACGTAAAGAGGATGTAATCAGAATTATTGAGGAACAAGGCAAACTTACGCCCGAATTGAAGGAGCAGATTTTAGCCGCCGCCACTATTACTAAGGTAGAGGATTTATATTTGCCTTATCGGCCCAAACGTAAAACCAGGGCTTCTATAGCCCGGGAAAAAGGATTAGAGCCTTTAGCCCGGTTTATTTATAAGGGTGGGGGTGATTTAGCCGATGAGCTGGCTAAATATATTAATGAGTTGGTTCTCACTACTGATGAGGCCCGGCAAGGTGCTTTAGATATATTAGCCGAAGAAATGTCTGACCAAGCTGATATTAGAGGTTATATAAGGGATTATATGCGCAAAACAGGTATTATCGTGTGTAAGGCTAAGGATGATAAGGCCGAATCGCCCTACCATATGTATTATGATTATAGTGAAGAAGTTAAGAAAATCCCGGCCCACAGGATTTTAGCTATTAACCGGGCGGAACGGGAAGAATTTATAAAAGTAGATATTAAGGTTGAAACCGAGCCGGTTATTAAAAAGATGGCAGAGTTATACCTACAGGGTAATTCAGAGTTATTTGGCTACTTTGAAAATGTGGCTAATGATGCCTTTAAAAGATTAATTGAGCCCTCAGTACAAAGGGATATAAGAAATGAGCTGACTGAAAAGGCGGAGGCGCAAGCTGTTTATGTCTTTGCCAATAATCTGCGCAATCTTTTATTACAACCGCCGGTGAAGGGCAAGATGGTATTAGGCCTGGACCCGGCTTACCGGACCGGGTGTAAATGGGCCGTAATTGATGAAACGGGTAAAATGCTGGAAATAGGCGTAGTTTACCCTACTCCGCCCCAGTCTAAGGTAAAAGAAGCGGAACGGGAATTAGAAAGAGTTATAAGAAAATATGGAGTTAGTATTATATGTATAGGTAATGGAACCGCATCACGGGAAACGGAACAGTTTACGGCTGATTTAATCAGTAAGCTAAGTGATATGAAAATTTCCTATATTATTGTAAATGAAGCTGGCGCCAGTGTTTATTCGGCTTCCCCGGTAGCAGCCCGTGAATTTCCCGATTTAGATGTGTCGGCCCGCAGTGCCGTATCCATAGCCAGACGTTTGCAAGATCCATTAGCGGAATTAGTAAAAATAGAGCCCCAGTCTATTGGGGTAGGTCAATATCAACATGATATCAATGCCAAGGTTTTAACCGAAAAGCTTTCTAATGTGGTGGAATCAGTAGTTAACTATGTAGGTGTAGACTTAAATACGGCTTCGGTGGAACTGCTTTCCTATGTAGCCGGAGTTAATGGTAATGTGGCTAAAAATATTGTAGATCACCGCAGCAATACCGGTAAATTTAAAAGCCGGGCCGAACTTTTAAAAGTTAAGCGCTTAGGGGCTAAGACTTATGAACAATGTGCGGGGTTTTTACGTATTAGTGAGGGTGATAATCCTTTAGATAAGACGGCTATACATCCCGAATCATATCATATTGCCCAAAAGGTAATCGAACTGGGTGAAATTAACTTAAGTGACATTGGCAACCCGGATATAAATAAACATCTGCAAAAAATAAATATATCTGACCTGGCGAGTACATTAGGAGCAGGTTTACCGACTTTAAAAGATGTTATAGAAAACCTGATTAAGCCGGGGCGCGATCCCCGAGAAGATTTACCTTTGCCCGTATTCCGGCAAGATATCTTAAATATAGAAGATTTAAAAACCGGTATGGAGTTAAAAGGAACCGTATTAAATGTAGTAGATTTCGGAGCCTTTGTTGACATCGGCCTTAAGCAAAGCGGCTTGGTACACATCTCCGAACTGGCCGACCGCTTTGTTCGCCATCCCCTGGATGTAGTAAGTGTAGGGGATATTGTAAAGGTTAAAGTATTATCAGTAGATAAAGATAAAGGACGTATTTCGCTGAGTATGAAACCTTAGGGCGCAAGAGATGAGGGTGCAGTATAGCTTCCCTTCACCCCAATAATGAAAAATGTAAAAAAGCTCTCGCTTTAATCGAGAGCTTTTTCAAACTTTCCTGTCAGTTAAACCCCCGGTACTATATCAGATGACGCATCTTTTTTAATGAATAATTTGCGTTCCAGGAAGAAGCGGTCAGCGAGAGGGTCGTATTTTATTTGGTCGGCAGCTACCGGTCTTTCACCAGGTTTGATATATAAAATTACGGCTGAATAAGGAATAG
>JAEWZB010000085.1 GCA_023395515.1 Bacillota bacterium | reverse complement strand
GTATATAACCAAGGTACTTCCACTATTATGATACTGGATAACAGTACTACCGCCATGACCGGACACCAGGAACATCCGGGTACCGGTATTACTATAAAAAATGAACCAACTGCCAAGCTGGATATTGAAGCTTTAGTTAGAGCCATAGGTATAAAAAATATTAAAGTCGTAGACCCCTTAAAACTAGACGAATTAGATAAGGCTTTAAAAGAAGAGTTAACTAGAAAAGAGCCTTCTGTAATAATTACCAAACGTCCCTGTGCCTTATTAAAAGTACCGGAAAATGTAGTAAAAGAACAATACTATGTAGATAATGAAGTATGTAATGCCTGTAAGGCCTGCATCAAAGTGGGCTGTACGGGAATATTCTTCAATGAAGAGACCCAAAAGGCTGAATTTAACTTAAGCAACTGTGTAGGCTGCGGACTATGTCCTCAAGTATGTAAATTTGATGCTATTAAAGTAGTGGAGGGGTAAATATGAGTACAGATATAAAAAATATCCTAATAGTAGGTGTGGGAGGACAAGGAACCTTATTAACCAGCCGTATAATAGCACAAGTTGCAGTACAAATGGGTTTTGATGTAAAAGTTTCCGAAGTACACGGCATGGCCCAAAGGGGCGGGAGTGTAGTTTCCCAGGTTCGTTACGGCGCCAAAGTTTACTCTCCCATTATTAAAAAAGGTGATGCCGATATTATATTAGCTTTTGAAAAAATAGAAGCGGCGCGCTGGTTAGATTATCTTAAGCCTGAGGGATTAGTTATTATTAATGATGAAAGAGTTGACCCGTTGCCGGTATTAAGCGGAAAAGCCCAGTATCCCAATGATATTGTCAATAAGATTAAAGATTTAGTTACTAAAACTATCGAAATAAATGCCAGTGATATAGCTGTAAAATGCGGCAACATCAAGACTGCCAATGTGGTGTTGGTAGGTATTTTAACGGCCGCTATGGGAATACCGGTGGCCGAAGTGGAAAAAGCTATTAAAGAAATGGTTCCGGCCAAAGCCCTGGAAGTAAACTTAAAAGCTTTTCAAGAAGGATTAAAAGTAGCCCCCAGCTTGAACTAAATAGAAAAAAGGGAGCGGAAAGGTAATACTTTCCGCTTTTTTGATAGTAGTGATGCTATCTGGCACCTATTTTAGAAGAAATTGAAATGAGGCAAATTAATATGAAATCAATTGTTCTGGCAGAAAAGCCGAGTGTAGCGCGAGAGATAGCGCGAGTCTTAAAATGTAATAATAAACAAAAAGGATATATAGAGGGGAAACAATACATTGTAACTTGGGCCTTGGGACACTTAGTTACACTAGCTGAGCCGGATGATTATGATGCTAAACTTAAACAGTGGAAGATGGATGATCTGCCTTTACTTCCGGAAACTATGAAACTCAAAGTAATTAAACAGACTGCCCCTCAATTTCGGATAGTCAAGAATTTAATGCAGCGTTCCGACATAAAAGACTTAATTATCGCCACAGATGCAGGACGTGAAGGTGAATTAGTAGCTCGCTGGATAATGGCTGAAGTCAAATGGAAGAAACCCTACCGGCGCTTATGGATATCTTCCCAGACTGATGCCGCTATTTTGGACGGTTTTGCGAAACTGCAACCGGGAAAAAATTATGATAACCTTTATGCAGCAGCAGTTGGTCGTGCCGAAGCGGACTGGCTAATTGGCTTAAATGTAACCAGGGCATTATCTTGTAAATTTAATGCCCAACTTAATGCGGGGCGAGTCCAAACTCCCACCTTAGCCATGATTGTACAGAGAGAAGAAGAAATCCAGAACTTTAAACCGGTAGATTATTGGACAATTAGAGCTGATTTTGGTGATTATTATGGGGATTGGCGGGATAATAAAAATCATAATCGTATTTTCGATAATTCTAAAGCGGAGGCAATTGTTAATAAGGTAAGGGGAAGCTCCGGAATTATTAAAGATATAAAAAAAGAAGCTAAATCCGAACCGCCTCCCCTGGCCTATGATCTAACTGAACTGCAAAGGGACGGCAACCGCCGTTTGGGATGGTCGGCTAAAAAGACCTTATCAGTATTACAAGACTTATATGAAGTTCATAAATTAGTCAGTTATCCTCGTACTGACAGCCGCTATATTAGCAGTGATATTGTTCCTACTTTACCCAAACGTCTTATGGCTATGGATACAGGTCATTTTCAGGAACATATTAAACCATTACTAGGTAGAGAGCTCCAGGTGGGTAAGCGTTTAGTAGATAATAGCAAGGTAACTGATCATCATGCGATTATTCCCACCGAGCAGAAACTTAATTTGTCTTTGCTAAGTGTTGATGAAAAAAAGCTTTATGATCTTATTGCCAAAAGGTTTATTGCGGTCCTATACCCCGTGTACCGTTATGACCAGACTACCGTAATTACAGTAGTTGAAAATGAAACTTTTATATCCCGGGGTAAGGTAGTTAAAGATTGGGGATGGCGGGCTATTACAGCTGCGGCCAATACCAAAGACGAAACCTCAGAAGATGCATTACCTGAGCAAACCTTAACCGAACAAAAACCAGGCAGCCATAAAAAGGTAGTCAGTTGTAAACTCAATCGCTTAAAAACTAAACCCCCCGCACGTTATACGGAAGCAACTCTTTTAACAGCTATGGAAAGCCCGGGTAAATTCATAGAAGATGAGGAACTACGTGAAGCTGTGAAAGGAAGTGGATTAGGAACTCCGGCTACCCGAGCGGAGATTATTGAAAAACTTTTTAATACTTTTTATATTGAGCGTCAAGGTAAAGAGATATTGCCTACCACCAAGGGAAAACAACTTATCTCCTTAGCACCGGAGGCATTACGCTCTCCAGAGTTAACGGCTAAGTGGGAACAGTATTTAACCGATATTGCCCGGGGTAAAGCTAATAAAGATACTTTTATTGCAAACATTAGAAAGAATGCCCGGGAAATGGTTAATGGGGTCATCCAAGATGATACGGAATATAAACCTACTAATATTAGTAAAACTAAATGTCCGCATTGCCAAAAAAATATGCTTGTAGTTAATGCTAAAAAGGGTAAGATGCTGATATGTCCAGATCGGAATTGCGGTTATCGCCAACCAGATCAAAAACAGAATGATGGTATTTTTAATAAAAGGTCGGGTAATAAAGTTAATCCCAAAATACTGGCCCGTTATAGTGAAAAGGATGATTTAGGTCAAAGTTTAGGTGATAAACTAAAAGAAGCTTTAGAAAAAAAGGAAGATAAAAATAAGCGAAAGTAAAACCTCTTCCCGCTTTTTATATATTATGAGATTAGTTGTTTAAAAATCAGGATTAATTGTGCTCATTTATGCTGTTATATTATACGTTGTATTTTACGAATAATTAGCATACAATAATAGCGACAAGAAAAGAGGTGTAATCTTATGCCAAATATTAAGCCAGTCTCGGATTTGCGAAATTACAATGAGGTTTTGAAAGATGTTGCCGTGGGGGAGCCGGTCTTTTTAACGAAGAATGGCAGAGGGCGCTATGCACTTATTGACATTGTGGATTATGAGAAAACCCAGGCGACAATAAAGCTGATGAATGAACTTGCTAAGGGACGAAAATCAGGTGAGGAAAACGGATGGCTTTCACAAGAAGCGGTGAGAGCACATTTCAAAAAGAAAATAGATGAATAAGCTTTATTATTCTCCCGAAGCATTGAATGATCTGGACGAGATATGGGCATATATTTTTAAAGACCTGCAAAATCCTACTGCTGCCAAAAATACCGTAGAGGCTATTTTGAATACTATAGAAAAGCTGGAAGAGTTTTCAGGAATGGGGCCTCCTCTGTCCTCAGTAACGGAGATAGAAAGCGATTATCATTTTCTGGTTTGCGGAAACTACTTGGCTTTCTATCGTGTCAGAGGTATTGAGGTAAAAGTAGATCGGATATTATACGGCAAACGTGATTATCTGCGGATTCTGTTTAGTAATTTGACGGAAGAAGCAACTAAGTAAAACAATCATCAATAGAAGACTTTTAAGACCAAATAAATGTTGGGGTGTAACCTGAACATTTATTTGGTTTTACATATTATATTTAACCATTATTAACAATAAGAAATATTGATTTAGACTTACGACGAGGTGAACAGGTGAAGACTATCTATGATGATAAGCAATTTTTTGATAAATATGCTAAGATGCCGCGCAGCCAGCAAGGCCTGTCCGGAGCAGGTGAATGGCATCAGTTTAAAGCCCTGTTTCCAGACTTAAAAGGTAAAAGCGTACTCGATCTGGGCTGCGGTTACGGCTGGCACTGCAAATACGCGGTGGAGTGCGGCGCAGAGCAGGTTCTGGGCATCGACCTGAGTGAAAAAATGATTCATGAGGCCCAGATAAAAAATCCCGACCCTAAAATTACTTATGAGGTCTGCGGATTAGATGATTTTGATTATCCCGTTAGTTCATACGACTGTGTGATTTCTAATCTGGTGCTGCATTATATGGCAGATATTGACACAGTTTTCAGACAGATATACCTGACATTGAAGACCAACGGCATTTTCCTTCTTAATATTGAGCATCCTGTCTTTACAGCGGGTGTGAAACAGGACTGGATTTATGATGTAGACAAAAAACCTCAATATTGGCCGGTGGATGATTACTTTTATCCGGGGGAGCGAGTGACTCATTTTCTGGGCCAGCATGTCACGAAACAGCATCACACCCTGACCCAAATTCTCATGGGGCTCATAAATACCGGATTTAGGCTGGAAGTGGTGGAAGAAGCGATGCCCAGTGCTGACATGATGGACCTCCCAGGGATGCCGGATGAAATGCGGCGCCCGATGATGTTGCTTATTAGAGCCCGGAAATCATAAATATGCAGTTTCGCCGTAATTAACAAAGCACCCTAGGTTAAAATTTGTAGGGTGACTTGCCAGATTGTTGGCGGTGTTAAGGAACAAGGTAATGAATTGATTATTATCTTGATAGCAGTAACTTATTATGTTAAAGTTAGGCCAATGTAAATATTTTGTATTGTATGTATGCGGACCTAAGCCACATTGTGGATTTAGTCCGTATTTTTTATGGCCGGGAATACTTTTCGAATCATTTGCTGATAGAAACGATATAATCACTAGGTAGGGATTGAGGTTAGAGAATCAGGGTGGAAAGTAAAACCCTTTTTTGCTTTTTTTCGTGTTAGGGGATTAGTATAATAGTACAAAAATGGGGACTAAACGGGAGAATTAATTTATGAACTATACCGAGACAGAGTTAATATCTATACAAGACGATAGCTCAATCATGGAAAACAGCGCCCCCATAAGAATGCTTATTGCCTGCTTTTTTTCCTGCATTTTAGGAATTGTCTTGATGGGGATAACAGCTTATTATCACATGATGGG
The DNA here is from genome assembly GCA_023395515.1 of Bacillota bacterium. Lineage (GTDB taxonomy): Bacteria > Bacillota > Syntrophomonadia > Syntrophomonadales > Syntrophomonadaceae > JAAYRQ01. The sequence continues at coordinate 6,534 of JAEWZB010000085.1, read as the reverse complement.
AGTATTCATTTGTATCCTCATATGTATTTCTATTACTACCCCCTTGTTAGCCGCAAATAAAATTAGCGTTGAAACGGCGTGCCTTGCGCCAATGCTAATCCTATGCTTTGTATATACACCTGTAAGTTGGTTTACATTTGATGGTTTAATAGGTTGTACACCATATGTTTCAATTCTATTTTTTACGGTGATTACACTTACATATTACAATAGAGTGCAAGTATTATTACTTTCCTCATATGCTGTTCTGATGCTAGGGCTTACCATTCATTGGTTAGCAATCTGGTCAGTCGAGTGGGATACTATTCAGATTATTAACATTTTAGTAGCTTACGCTCTAACTACCACACTAATTGTTAACATATTAGAGGCGGTAAAGTCTAAAAATCTTGAAGCTAATAAACGGATTAAAGAGCTATCTATGCGCGATGATCTTACGGGGCTCTTAAACCGTCGGGTTATTAAACAGGTTTTCGATAAGCTGGAAAGTGTTTTTATAGAAGAAGGTGCTGAATATGCAGCTATTATAATAGACATTAATGAATTTAAGAGCATCAACGATCTCTACGGACATAACTTAGGTGACTCAGTACTCCAAAATGTAGCGGCCTGTATTCAGAAGAGTATTCGTTCTACGGACTATGCCTTTCGTTTTGGCGGTGATGAGTTTCTGGTTATATTACCTCATATGGATAAAGTAATCATTAATCAAACATGCATGAGGATTAAAACTGCATTGGGTGAAATACAAGAATATGCTTTTCTGGTAACAGCAAGTATGGGATGTGCTGTGCGCTCAGAAACTTCAAATTTTACCGAGGTTATGGAACTGGCTGATCAACGCATGTACCGGGATAAACGAAATCAAAGCCCAAGTAAGGAAAACCCGGAACAATAAATGGGCAGTTTCACCGTATGATTTTGCAAACCTTTTAGTAGGTTAATAATGGGCTAGGTTTTTTTACTTTTAACTGGTGCGAAATCTGGGCAGCAGAACACTGGACTAAAAGAGGGCAGGAAAAATAAAGGTCTGACTCCAATAAAATATAGAAATCGGACCTTGGCAAGATGATTTAATTTTTTACATATCTGCTGACAGAGAGCAGTTCAAATAATTAGGGCTGCAAGGCTTTGGCAAAGAAACAAGGAAGATAATCAAACATACCCTGGGGTTTCATAGCTAGCGCGGGTTTCTTCTCCGCCTTCTATCTTCAAAGAAAAGTCGATGACCCGGTGTAATTCGGGGTTCTGGAGCGCTAAGCTCTTCATCTTCAGGAGATGCATCTGATTCTTCTAAGATTTCCTCCGATTCTTCTGCTGTTTCATCATCTACCAGTTCCTCTGCGATTTCAAGAGTTTCTGGTGCTGCAGAAGGTTCCTGTTCGTCTAAAATTTCGTCTGCCTCTGGTAATTCCGACTCTTCGGCGTTTTCGTCTGATTCAGATACTTCTGACTCTGCTGCTGTTTCATCATCATCTACCTGCTCCTCTGAAACTTCAAGATTTTCCGGTGCTGCAGAAGGTTCCGGTTCTTCTAAACTTTCGTTTGCCTCTAATGATTCCGGTTCTTCGGTGGTTTCCTCTGATGCGGATACTTCCGGTTCTGCTGCTGTTTCATCATCTGTTGGTGGTTCTGAGTTTTCAGGGTTTTCTGGTGTTGTAAGTGATTCCTGCTCTTCTATAGCTTCATCTTTTCTTGATGATTTAGTTTCTGGGGCCATATCCTCTAATTCGTATGATATCGATATTTTAGCTGTTCTATTATTATTTATCGGCATCTCAGAAATTTCAGGATTTTCTGGTGCTGCAGGAGGTGCCTGTTCTTCTAAAATTTCTTCTGCCTCTGGTGATTCTGGTTCTTCGATTGTTCCCTCTGATTCAGATACTTCTGATTCTTCGGTTGTTTCATCATCATCTACCGGTTCCTCGGAAATTTCAGGATTTTCTGGTGCTGCAAAAGTTTCCTGTCCTTCTAAAATTTCATCTGCCTCTAATAATTCCGGTTCCTCGGCGGTTTCCTCTGATGCGGATATTTCCGATTCTGCTGCTGTTTCATCATCTATCGGCATCGCTGTTTCTGGAGCTGTAAATGATACTTGTTCTTCTAAAATTGCATCTGCCTGCAATGATTTCGGTTCTTCTATGATTTCTTCTGATTCGGATACTTCCGGTGGTTCTGTTGTTTCATCGTCATCTATCGGTGGCTCTGAAACTTCGGGAGTTTCTAGTGCTGCAGGGGTTTTCTGTTCATCCGAAATTTCATCTGTCTGTGATGATTCCGATTCTGCGGTTATATCATTATCTATGGGAGATGCTGGAGTTTCAGGGGTTTCCAATGTTTCATCATTTAATGGGGAATATGAAACCTCAAGGGTTTCTGGTGGTGCAGGTGATTCTGGTTTTTCTGAAGCTATATCCGGTTTTGATACTTCTGGTTCTGGAAGTGCATCACCTTCTGCAGGTGTTTCCGAAATAACGGAGGTTTCTTGATTTTTAATTTCTGCGGCGGGCTCAGGTGCAGCAGGAATCTCATTCTCTCTAGTTAGATCATCTGTTGCTGGTATGGTTGAATTATTAGGCATTTCATTAGGTATTCCTGTGGTCACAGGGTCTGATTTTAAGAGTTGGGTTCTTGATTTAACATATAAAATATTACAAAAGGAACAGGCTTTGTCATCTGACAAAGGGGTAGCGGATTTGCTCCATTGTTTACAAGCTTGACAATAAAGCCAATAAGCCATAAAATTTTCTCCTTTCCCAAATAAATAATAGATAAAAAAGAAATGTTAACTTTTTTATAGTGTATGAATATAAAATAAGAATGTTACCACTTATCACAATATGAGGCGAAGTGAGTGTTACCAGATATTAACAAGCTGAGGCGGGAATATTTTTTTGTTTATAAAGATTGGGAAAGGAGTCGAAATGGTATCTGCATTTGAAGGGAAGTATAAAATGGATAAGAGAAAATAGGGGTAACGTAATTACCCTTCCGCTGTACCATGAAACCGTATTTGAGGGTAATAATAAAAATATAAGGTTTAAGGTTCGATTATTTTATCGCAAGACATAAGCTATAATTCTAGAGCCTTTTTCAAGTCAGTTATGTATGCCTGCTGCTGTTTCTTTAGGTATCCTTTTATAAAAGGACGCATTATTAGTTTTTTGGCAGTGACATCCTCCGTGAAGTCTATAGTACATTGATTTTCGTCCCCGGTGAATATACCAACCCAATGCCCGCTTATATTATCGTTTTCCAGGTCAAATTCCCAGCGTTGATAAGGCTCGCTCCCAGTTATGGTAAATGTAGTTTTATATCCATCTTTAGTGTATTCAACAAATTTATCATCACTTAAAACCTCTATTTTGGCTAAGTCACTTCGCCATGAATAATCTTTAAGTGAAGTTACAATATTCCATACTTTTTTAATATCACACTGAAATGTGGCCTTAATATAAGATGTTGCCATGTTATTTCTCCTTTGCCAGTTATATATAAATTCGTTGTCTAGCAGTTTTTTATCGTTATTAAAAAAATCATACTACATTATTTGCTCTACTTACATATGATTAGGTAAACTTTATAATGAGTACTCATTTATAAAAAGTAACAGAATTGGGGATATTTCTTTTCCTAAGTTCTAAAGAGATGAGGCATGAGTCAAATGAAACACATTTTAAAAAAATACTATAATATAGAGGCCCATACTGTGATTCCTCAAAAAGGAGGCTGGTCGGCCTTAGCTTACCGGGTTGAAGATTCTCGGGCGGCTTATTTTCTGAAAGTATATGACAAATCCAGAGCTTCAACTCCAAAGTATACAAATTTGATAGACGGATATGTGCCCATCATTCAGTGGCTGAACGAAAACTCTGATTTAAAAGGTAAATTACCGGTTCCTGTATTGACCAAGGAGGGAAAATATAAATGTGAAGATGAGCATGCCATTTATCTGCTTAATGAGTTTATTGAAGGTGAAGCTGTGGGAGAAAAAGATTTAACTCCAAAGCAAGTGGAACAACTGGGAGAATCAGTGGCAATTCTGCACACCCACGGAACAGAAATTCCTTTTAATACCGTGGATATTACGGAAAGTTTTGCCGTTCCTTTTATTCAAGAATTAAAAAATACCCTTGCAGAACAATCAAAAACCCTGCCAACCGCAATTAAACTGCTCTTGCAGCCTTATATTGCTTCTATTAATATTTTGCTGGATGACCTACTTAAGCTGCAAGAGACTTTAATAAATAGTAAGGTTAAACTGGTGCTTTGTCATACCGACCTACATAACTGGAACTTAATGGAGTCCCAAGGGAAGTTAACCCTGATTGATTGGGAAGGGTTAAAACTGGCTCCTCCCGAGGCGGATATTATGTTTTTTACGGACAAAAGCTATTATCCTCAATTTATGGAATCTTACCAAAAATTGCATAAAGATTTTAACTTAAATCAAGAAACATTGAGGTTTTATCAAATTCGCCGGGGTTTAGAAGATATATGGGAATGGCTGGAACAGCTTTTATTTGACAGACAGACTGAAGAGGTTAGGAATACTAGCCTGGAAGGGCTCCGTATGGCATTGAAAAACCTGAAGTTTTTAGTTTAATGAAATAATAACTATCCGGTGAAAGTTCTTTTAGCGAAGATCGGTGAAACAATACATAAGTAGATTGACGTATTAATCGAACTGGCCGAGGAACAAAACAGGCAGGTTATTTTCCAATAGTTATAGAAATCCTAAACTTAGATGAATCGAACTCATAGGAGGTAATATTTTGCGCTGTAAGGTAGCAGGAATTACTCATAATGGTGAAGGGGTAGCTAGAATTGATGGTAAAGCTACCTTTGTACCTTTTGGTATTCCCGGAGAAGAACTGGAAATAGAAATTATCGAAGATAAGCCTCGTTATTCCCGAGGCATAATAAAACAATTACATAGTCCCTCACCTGACCGGGTAAATGCACCCTGTCCTTATTACTATGATTGCGGGGGGTGTTCCTACCAGCATGCAGCTTACCCGCGTCAATTAGTATTGAAACAACAAGTAGTAAATGATGCCCTTAAAAGAATCGGACAGGTAGATGTTAAGGCAGAACCGGTAATAGGTATGAGTAATCCTTGGCATTACCGCAATAAAGTTACCTGGCATGTGGGGGAAGGGAACGATGAAAAAAGATTAGGCTACTACCTTTCCGGCAGCCGTAAACATTTGCCTATCCAGGAATGTCTTCTCTTAACCCCTGAAATTACGGAATTAAGCCAGTTTTTAAATTGCTATCTAACTATTACAGGAGTAAACACCGGTAAAAGAATTATTATCCGCCAATCTTCATTAGACCAAAAACTCATGTTAATCATAGAAGGGCCGGTAGATGAGCCCCAGTTGATTAAGCTAGTGAAAGGCTACCCCGGTTTAGATTCAGTATTTGTATATGAAAATAATAAACTTACATGTCTTGACGGAGCACCTTATCTCAACCAGCAAATAAGTGACTGCCGGTATAAAGTATCACCCTTAGCTTTTTTCCAGGTAAATAATGAGCAGACTAAGAAACTGTATGATTTGATAAAAAAAGCGGTAGGAAACGAAGATAAAAAAGTTCTTGACGCTTATTGTGGTACAGGCAGTATAGCTGTTTATATAGCTAATCAAAGTAAAAAAGTAGTAGGCCTGGAAATATATTCAGAAAGCATAAAAGATGCCAAAAGAAATGCCAAACTAAATAAGGTTCACAATACCGAGTTTCATCAGGGTGCCTGTGAAAAAGTAATTAATAACCTCAAAGAGGATTTCGACACCATCATCCTCGACCCGCCCCGCTCCGGCTGCCACCCGGAATTACTGCAAAAAATCGCCGATAAATCCATAAAAGAAATCATCTATGTCTCCTGCAATCCCGCTACCCTAGCCAGGGATGTAAAGATTTTATCTAAGTTAGAGTATGAAGTGCAGTGGGTGCAGCCGGTAGATATGTTTGCGCAGACGGGGCATGTGGAGAGTGTGGTTCTGATGCAGAATTGTGGTACGAAGGACAAAGATTAGAGTGTGACCACAACATATAGTGGTCTGAAGGTGAAAAAAGAGCAAAAAAGGGGCTAAAAAATGCACGTTTTTTAGCCCCTTTTTCAGCGAAAAATACTGATGCAAAACGATATTTTTGAGATATACCCCTTAAACTGATGCAAAAATCATCCTTGAGATATAGAAGATTTTCATAAAAAAATATAATAAAAAAAACGGATATTGCCGGAGAATTGAAAGTGCATTTTAGCACTCAGATTCTCCGGCTTTTTTTATGTCCAGAAAGGAGAGCCATGCTAATACGATATAAGAAAAATGGGAAAACCGCTTGCTATGATTCGGATACTATTACTTCCGGTATCAAGCTAAAGCATGATCCACATCCCCGTGGGCCGTTTCCAAGCTGCGGTGAGTGCCCCTATCCCTCACATGGTTTTATCTGCTACAGCTCAGAGGGAGATTGTATGAGAACCTATATGCAAAAAATAAGTAAAAGGAGGACTCCTAAAAA
>JAEWZB010000054.1 GCA_023395515.1 Bacillota bacterium | reverse complement strand
CGGTTTGCCTATCTTTATCTAATTTAAAATTACTGTGGATGGAGGCTACCACCACATCTAAATCCTGCAAAATATCATCGGAAAAATCCAGTGAACCATCCTTTAATATATCAACTTCTATTCCCTTTAGTATAGTAAAATCTTGGAGCTGTTCATTTAAACCATCTATCACTTTGCCTTCGGCTCTAAGCCTATCTTCGTTTAGACCCCCACTTATAGGTAATGATTTGGAATGATCGGTAACTGCCATATAAGAGTAGCCTAGCTTTTTACAAGCGTCTACCATATCCGGTATAGAACATGCTCCATCACTCCACTGGGAATGAACGTGTAAATCCCCCTTAAGGTCTTCTTCCTGAATAAGCACCGGCAGATTATGATTTTTAGCCAACTCTATTTCACCCTGATTTTCCCTAAGTTCAGGAGGAATATACTGTATTTGCAATTTATCAAATAAACTGGCTTCGTCAGGTAAGTTTTTAAACTGTTCCCGTTCCACATCACTAAATAAACTTTCCCTAAATTCTTTAGAACCTGTAGTCCAAACTAAACTATGGGTATAATCCTCCGGGGTAACTAAAATAACTTCAAATCCTACATTATAAGTTAAACGGCCACTAATCCGGTCCTTTTCCATACTCTCAATTTTATTTATCGCTTTATAATTAACAATCTTATCCCGTACTAATTCGTAATCATTCACGGCCACCAAAATATCTATATCATTAACTTGGGGTTTTCCCCGGCGGGCACTACCTACAATACTAGCTTTTTGTACCCCCTCGGATTGGAGCAAGTACTTAAGAAATTCTTCCGCCATGGGTAAAGCTACCCCTAAATTAGCTTTGCCATAAGATTTTTTTAATAATTCAATACCTTTTTTTATATTATATTCACTCTTACTGCCTAATCCCGGTAATTCACGGATCTTTTTACCTTCCACTGCCTTTAACAAATCTTCAATATTATCTATGCCTAAGTTTTCATAAATAACTTTAACCGTCTTATGACCTAAGCCGGGTATAACCAGCATTTCTAATACCCCGGCCGGAACTTCCTGCAGAAGTCTTTCATAATAAGAAGAGCTGCCCTTTTCGATCATTTCCTCAATCTTACTTTTAACTGCCCGGCCCACTCCGGGAATATCACCAATTTTATTTTGCTCGTATAAAACCGTTAAATTTTCATCCAGATGGTATACAGACTCTGCTGCCTTGCGATAAGCTCTGACTTTAAAAAAGTTCTCATCTTTTATTAATAGAATATCAGCTATTCTATCCAGAGTTCTCGCTATCTCGCGATTTGTCATCTTACCCCATCCTATTCTTTTTTTCCTCTTCCAGGGTTTTAATTAATTCATCATAGTCTTCTTGCAGCTTGTTAAGCTCATCAGCTAAATTCAAACTGGTTAATACTGCTACCTTAATAGTTGATAAATTGGGGTTTCTTTGCTGAATCATTTTCATGCGCCGGTCAACATATGAGGCCAGCATATGAATATATTCCGGATTTTCACTACCCTTTACCACATATTCTTCGTTAAAAATATCGACTGTAACCTTATTTACACTACTTTTTTTAACATCCATATGAATTCCTCCAAATATAGGATGTTGTTCTATTTCGATATTAAGGAAACATTTCCTTCAAAGAAAGGAAAAAGAGGCGGTCTAAACCAAAAAACCGCTTATCACCCATGCTTGGTACGTGATAAACGGTAGTTTTATCTATTGGCGGCTAGTTTCGTTCTTTTCTGGCCAGTTCATTAAAGTCAACCCGTTTCCCTTGGGCTACATAAATCACCAATTCTCCTAAATTAGTAGCATGGTCTCCTAAACGTTCCAGATGTCCGGCTACTAATAATAATTCGGTGGCCTGGGGAATGTTTTTAGCATCCTGCATCATATAAGATAATAATTCCCTAAATATTTGATCATAGATGGCATCCATCTCATTTTCCATAGGTATTAAAGACATAGCTAATTCAATATCCTCGTATATAAAAGCAGTTAAGGCCTTTTCTATCATTTGCTGAGCATTATTAGCCCCAACCCCGAGAAAAAATCCCGTTCATCAAAAAGATGGACGGGATTTTCTAGGTTCGTTCTGTATAAATGATAATTTTTTGCTGAAAAATTTGCTACAGGCCTGATATTAGGATTTTACAGAATTCATGTTTATTTATTCACCTTAAATTCCACGCCTTGAATGGTAACACTTTTTACCTTGTTCACCTCAATAATATCTAATCTGCCGGTTGTTTCATCTATTTCCTTCGAATACCTAACATTGGCTTCTTTCTTTTCTGGGGTTTTAGAATCAGCTACAAATAGTCGTTGTCCAAATTCATGCGGTGTGCCGGAATAATCTAAGAAGGAATCACTTCGTAAGTTTAATTCAAATAGGCTTCCATCATCGTATGTTATAAAGTTCCGGGTATCTTGTAAATATTCAGACCCGCCCCAAATAGGAACATCCCTTTTGCTATCCTCGTAAAGGTAGGTTACATTTACATATAATGGCGTCACAATAATCTTATCCGCATATAATTCTTTATCTTCTTTTAAGGGTATTTCCTTTTTAACCGGGATAGTTAAGAACTCCGTCTCACTGGGTACCGGAAACGTCATAGACCATTTCCCTCTAATTATTTCTGTAAATTCATATCCTTCTTTTACTAGAGTCATACTTTTCAGCTGTTCAATCTTTGTAATATCTGCAAAGACATATTCAGCATATGTGTCGCCATTTTCCCAATCTGGAACTGGGAAGTGATATACTCTTTCATTCTCAAGACCATAGTGTCTCCCCTCTGAATCGATTAAATAAACCGGAAATAACCAACCCCTACCTACTTTAGTCCAGCCGTTATCCAATTTTAAAGGGTCATCTTTCATCTGAATATGAAGACAGCCGTCTATAAATCCTATATTTGATATATACGACCAGTCAACATCCGAAAATGGTATGTGGGTTTCTTCAGGCGCAAGGATAGGGGGATGTTCCGGCTTCTCTGGAACAGTTGATGGAATATGATTTAAAACCGTTCCATATAAGTCTATTTGATTCTCTGGCCCGCTTCTGTCAACACGTCTGCTGCGAATATCGCCCATAGTATAAGTTAATTCTCTAACTTCAGCATTCATTGGCAACTTAAGTGTTTCAACTTGTATAAATTCTCTGCTCTCCTCGTTGAAAGAAGTTGTTATGGTAAACCTTTGATTAATCATCTCTTCTTTACCGTCCAAATATATTTTCGAGTGAAATTTAGTTGATTCATCAATCCGGTCGCCTGCTTTATCTTGAATGGAAAGAACTAAAGTCAGGGTCCTGTCATAATTTAACGCCGACAATAAGCGCACCTCAATTCCTTCTGCTTCACTAACCAGCCCTATATTTTGGCTGTGGTTTTGCATATACCCGGCGTGATCACTAAAGAGTATTTGGTAAATTCTATCCAGGTTCGTAGCAGCGGTTACTACCCCTGCGCAAAGCAAGATAATAGCTGCGGCCGTAATTAAAATTCGCTTAGGAGCCCACTTTCTTTTGGGAGAGGTTTCTTGTTTCACCCTGTTTTTTATATTATCTAAACTCTTATCATTGTAAGAGGAATAACAAAGGAGTTCTTCTATCTTTTCATCGTCTAACTCAGTAAAAAATGATAAATCTTTATTCATAATTGCTGTTCCCCTTTCCACAAAATGCTTTTTAGCTTATTTTTCCCCCGGTAAATTCGATTTTCAATGTCTTTTGTATCCATACCAAGCCTAGACGCAACCACAGATGTTTTTTCGCCAAAAATGTATCTTCGAATGAATATTTCGGGATATGGATCTTGCAAACTATGTATAGCCTCCAACAACTCCTCGTTTCTTTCTTCCCGGCAGATCAAGTCTAATAAGTCGTCCGTATTTTCATTTTCTACGCTATTATTGCTCTCAGATTCATAACGCTTGGTTAAACTTTTATACCGGTTAAGGGCTATGCTTTTAGCCATTATGCTGAGGTAGGTCTTCATCGTTCCTCTTTCAGGGTCAAATGACTCCGGTTTTCGCCAAATCCTTACAAAAACATCGCTTACACATTCTTCAATGTCCTCGGCTCTGCCTATCCCCCTTAAAGTATTCTCAGCAATCACCCAAAGCAACTTATGATATTTTTCTATTAATAATTCAACCGTTTTTTCATTTTTGCTCAAAAGCTTGTCTTTGAGCTGCTTGTCATCATACAATTGTGTCACCTCTTTTTTCTTCTCTTAATATATTACAGTCTGTTTTATCAAAACCACTCAAAAAGAATTGAGGCATAATTATTTCTTGTTAAGGAATCCGGCTGGGCTAGATCCAATACCAGTAATAATTTGTTTTATACCACCGGTTAACGCAATGATTCCAGCACCAGTATTATTGTTATTTTCCACATAGTATCCGCGTCTATTTATGATATCGATCTCTACTCAAGTGGAGTGGTATAGTGTATTATACTATGCATTCGCATAGACACTTCAGTAGCTTAATCTACCTAAAATGACAAACGAGCCATGGGGGGTTCACTTCATATTCCCCCATGGCTCGTTAATTTTCTAATTGAAAACTTTAGCCCCTGTTACGCAAACTTGGCGTCTTACGTTTTACACCCTACATTCTTTCCTTCCGGGCTAATTCATTAAAATCAATACGTTTCCCTTGAGTTACATAAATCACCATTTCTCCTAAATTAGTAGCATGGTCTCCTATACGTTCCAGATGTCCGGCTACTAATAATAAATCGGTGGCCTGGGGAATGTTTTTAGCATCTTGCATCATATAAGATTTTAATTCCCTGAATATTTGATCATAGATGGCATCCATCTCATTTTCCATAGGTATTAAAGACATAGCTAATTCAATATCCTCGTATATAAAAGCAGTTAAGGCCTTTTCTATCATTTGCTGAGCATTATTAGCCATCCGGGGAATATCAATTAATGGTTTGATATAGCTTTGGTCGTGTAAATCAATAGCAATCTTAGCTATATCTTCAGCATGGTCAGCCATGCGTTCAATATCTACAATAATTCTTAAGGCAGTCCCTATAAATCTTAAATCACTGGCCATAGGCTGCTTTAACGCAATAAGACCTAAAGCTTTTTTCTCGATTTCCAGCTCCATACGGTCTATTTCATCATCATTAACTACTACTTCTTTAGCCAGTTCCAGGTTTTTTTCCGTCAAAGCTTTAACCGACTTATATACCTGTTCTTCCAAAAGTCGGCCCATTTTGAGTATTTCTTGTTTTAATTTTTCCAATTCATTTTTAAGTGATTCAGTTACCATTATAAATCCCCCCTGTTTAACCAAACCTGCCGGTAATGTAATCCTCAGTTCTTTTATCCTTAGGATTAACAAATAATTCATCGGTATGGTCATATTCTATGAGATTACCATTAAGGAAAAATCCGGTATAATCTGATACCCTCGCCGCTTGCTGCATATTATGAGTTACAATCACAATAGTATAAGCTTGTTTTAATTCAGCAATAAGTTCTTCCAGCTTGGCCGTAGAAATAGGATCAAGAGCTGAAGCCGGTTCATCCATTAAGATTACTTCCGGTTCTACTGCCAGTACCCGGGCAATAACCAGCCTTTGTTGCTGTCCTCCCGATAAGCCTGATGCCGGAGCCTTTAACCGGTCTTGAACCTCATTCCATAAGTTAGCCGCTTTTAAACTTTTTTCCACGATATCGTCCAGTTGACTCTTATTTTTTATGCCGTGAATCTTAGGCCCGTAAGCTACATTTTCATAAATAGACATAGGAAAAACGGAAGGCTTTTGAAACACCATGCCTACTTGTCTTCTTAAAAAAACTACATCAACCTCTTTAGCATAAAGAGGCTTATTATCAAGGTAAATTTGTCCTTCTATGCGAGTCCCTTCGATTAATTCATTAAGCCGGTTAATAGTCCTTAGAAAAGTAGATTTGCCGCAACCGGAAGGACCTATTAAGGCGGTTACTTTATTTTCTAAAATCTCCATATTAATACCGTGGAGAGCGGCAAAATCTTTATAATATACTTTTATATTTTCACTTTTAAGTTTAATCACATTATGCATAATTCATTTCACCCCGTTACTTAGCTGCAAATGAAAGTTTCTTCAAACTTAGATTAGCTAAATAATTAATTATAATAATTAGTACAACTATTAAAAATGCCGTCCCAAAAGCCCTTTCCATGGAGATACCCTCCATAGCCAATATATAAAGGTGAACCGACATAGTTCTAGCCGGGTCTGATAGTAATAAAGGGGTACCCAAGGAGCTTCCCGCCGTTAAAATTAAAGCGGCGGTTTCGCCAATGGCTCTGCCGGTAGATAAAATAATACCGGTTACTATTCCTGGTAATGCCGCAGGTACTACCACCTTTTGTATAGTTTGCCACTTACTGGCCCCCAGAGCTAAACTATTTTCCCGATATTCATGAGGTACAGTTAAAATAGCTTCCTGAGCCGTACGGGTAATAGTAGGCAATATCATAATCGCTAAAGTCATACTGCCCGATAAAATTGACCAGCCTAATTTCAAAAAGATTACGAAGAAAACAAAACCAAATAATCCAAAAATAATAGAAGGTATCCCGGCTAAAGTTTCCGCAGTAAGGTTTACTATATAGGCAAACTTACTGTTTTTTCGGGCATACTCCTCTAAATAAATGGCCGTTCCCAGCCCTAAGGGAACTGCCATGAGCAAAGATACAAAAGTAAGATATATGGTACTTACTATCGTGCTGGAAATGCCGCCTTCTTTCCCGGCCCGCATAGGTTTAGCAGTTAGGAATTCCCAATTAACCGCGCCTATTCCTTTGACAATTATATAACCTATTATAATTACTAAAATACCTACTATAACGGCCGCGGACAGCCAAAATATCATGGTAATCATTTTTTCCTTCATATTAATTGCTGCCATTTTTTGCACCTGCTTTCACCGCTACACTCACTGTCAAATTTAAAATTACTATAAAAATAAATAGCACACTGCCGGTGGCAAATAGTGCGGCTTGATGATCTCCAGCGGCATAACCCATTTCCAGGACAATATTACTAGTCATAGTTCTAACTGGTGAAAGAATACTATCGGGAATAATAGTAGAATTTCCGGTTACCATTACCACTGCCATAGTTTCACCTATAGCCCGCCCCATACCTAACACAATGGCGGTGATAATTCCTGACCTGGCCGCCGGTATAATTACGTGTCTAATACTTTGATAATGGGTGGCACCTAAAGCTAAGGACCCCTCTTTGTACTCTTTGGGTACCGCTAAAATTGAATCCCGGGAAATATTGATTATAGTAGGTAAAACCATAATTCCTAATATAATGGCACCAGCCAGTACACTTAACCCATTACCACCTATATAATTCCTTATAATAGGCACTATCACTATGAGCCCAAAGAAGCCATAAACTACAGAAGGAATTCCAGCTAAAAGCTCTACTAAGTTGCCTAAAAACTTACCGACTTTAGGGGGGGCAATCTCGGCCATAAAAATAGCGGTCAAAACACCTAAAGGGACTGCCCACACCAGCGAACTTAGGGTAACTGCTAATGATCCTACAAACATAGTTCCTATGCCAAATACACCTTTAGTAGGATTCCAATTGGTTTCTAATAAAAAATTATTAATACCAATATCTAAAATTAGCGGAACTCCCTTAGCAAATATAAAGAAAGTGATTAGTAATATAGCAATTATAAATATTAAGGCACTTACCCCTAATAGCTTTTCTATTATGGCTTCAGCCAGGTTATATCTTTTTGAACCTGGCTGGGCTGGATTTGATTTAAATAACACATTATTAAGATGGTTTTTGGCTGCCATATAAATTTCCATAATACATCACCATCCCGTTTAATTCCCTATTTCGAACTGATCGCACCTTCTTCAACTACTATAGCCTGGCCTTCATCACTTAAAGCAAACTCTATAAACGCTTTACTTAAGCCTTCCGGGTTAGTTTTAGTTATATATAAAAACGGCCTGGATATTTTATAGCTGCCATTTTTAACATTCTCTACGCTAGGAGTAACTTCATCAATATTTACCGCTTTAACTTGGTCGTTTACTATACTTAAAGAAATAAAGCCTATAGAATTACTATCACTTTCCACCGTTGTTCTTACTGCACCATTGGAATTTTGGATAATTACGTGGTTAGAAATATCATCATCACCCATTACTATTTCTTCAAAAGCACCTCTGGTACCAGATCCTGCTTCACGGCATACTACCGAAATCTTAGCATCGGCTCCGCCTACCTCTTTCCAATTAGTAATGTTGCCCAGATAAATGTTCTTAACCTCGTCCTTAGTTAAAGCTCCCACTTGGTTAGAAGGGTGAACCACTAACGCTATACCATCATAAGCTAAAACTGTTTCCACGAGATTTTCAGCCTTTTCTTCATCTTTTAAATTTCTGGAAGCTGAACCGATATCAGCAGCGCCTGATATGGCGGCTGTAACCCCTTGACTGGAACCCCCGCCTTGAATATTAACTTGAACTCCGGGATGGGCTTCCATAAACTTATCTGCTAAAACTTCGCTAAAAGGCTGCACTGAAGTTGAGCCTGCTATGGTAAGAGTTCCTGATAATCCCTCTCCTGCTGCATCACCATTGCCAGTATTATTACCGGCATCCTGGTTGCTATTGCCACAGCCTGCTACCACTAAAGAACCAACTAACATAAGACCTAATAATACGAAAGTAACTAATCTTCTAGTATCCATAATAGACTTCATCATTTTTTTCCCACTTCCTATAAATTTAATATTCAGTTATATAACTGTTAAACCAAGATTAACACCCGATTGTTAAGAACTTAGAATTACTATTTAAAGATTGACTTTAACTAATGTAAATTAACTGTAAAAAAGGGTATAAAAAAACCTGTTTTCTGAATAAGAAAACAGGTCAGAGCGTCAAAAATGTGTATTTTTTAAGTTAAATAAGGATTAAAATCTATTTGTATAATTCATCTATCTCGGCTTTAAAATTCTTAATAATATTTCTATACTTATTCTTCAAGGTAGGAGTAATTTCATCCATAGCTTCTAAAAATCTGCGGTTAGAGATATGATACTTCTTGATTTTTTCGTAATCCTCCAGTTGGCTATTAGCATTGGCAATATCTTCGGCTATTAAATTCTTAAGCTCTTCATTTTCCACAAAATCATCGCCTACCCTGACACATATCCTTTCAATACCTTCTCCCATATAAACAATCTTATCTTCCTCAAAGGCAATTCCTTTAGCTTTCAGCATGGGAACTAAGGCATCAAATTTAGGTACAACTACCGCGGTAATAAATTTCTTGTCATCTCCTGCCACACATATTTGTTCAATATAACGAGCGGTGGCAAACTTGCCTTCTACTTTAGCCCGGGGCACATTTTTACCTGTATCTAGTACCATAATGCTTTTCTTGCGGTCAACTATCCGGTAATATCCATTAGCCTCTAAAACTGCTACATCTCCGGTTTTGAAAAAGCCGTCTTCCGTAAAGGCCTCCGCTGTAGCTTCAGGATTTTTAAAATATTCCAGGAACAAGGTTTCCCCTCTGACTAGCAGTTCGCCATCTTCCGCAATCTTTTCTTCGGAAAAATATAGGGTCGGGCCGATAGAACCGGGTAAAACGGCTCTAATACTGTTAAAGTTAACGGCATTCATAGTTTCAGTTAAGCCATAACCTTCACATATTCTAATGCCCATGGCCATAAATATTTTGCACAAATCAGCCGGCAAACTTGCTGAAGCAGAGAAAGATATTTTAAAATTACCGCCTAATAAATTTCTTACCTTATTGAAAATAACCTCATCAGCCCACTTGTATTCAGCTTTAAGCTCCTCTGACAAACCTTCCATCATATCCACTTCAAAGCCCATATCCACAAAACCGTTTTCATCAGCTCGGGCATCTACTACCCTAAGTCCAATATCCAAAGCTTTCTCAAAAGCAGCCTTGCCTTCCGGGGTACTGGAGGCAATATCTCTTATAGCCATATAAATACGTTCAAATATCCGGGGGACAGAACAAAAACAGGTGGGCTTAAATATTTGTAAATCACCGACAACGGTTTGGGCTTTTTCCGCATAAGCAATTGTACACCCGGCATTTATACCTACCATTTGTCCACATTGTCTTTCATAGGAGTGGGATAAAGGCAGGAAAGATAAATAAATATCATTTTCATCAAGCATGTAGCCGCCGTTGGCAAAATTGTTATTATCCGCCTGACAGGCACTCATAAAGGTTTTATGAGTATGAACAACACCTTTAGGCTCCCCGGTAGTTCCAGAAGTATAAATAATAGTGGCCCAATCCCAAACATCTATGTTATGCCAGGCTTTTTCATAAGCATATTTGTTTTTATGCAAATAACGTTTACCCATCTCTTTAACTTCACTAAGATAAACAAAAATATCATTATCAGGCAGGGTACAGTTTTCATCAAAAACTACTACTTTTTCTAAAGTAGGCATTTCCTCCAGGCAACCTAATACTTTATCAATACCTTCTTGGTCCCTCACATAAAGTATCTTAGATTCCGAATTATTTATTATATATTTTATTTCCGTTTGGGAGAATGAGGGATAAATGGTCACGGTAACGGCTCCGGCACATAGAATGGAGAAATCTGTCCACAACCATTCCGGACAGTTATAGGCCATTATGGCAACCCGGTCCTGTTTTTTAATACCCAGGGATAATAAACCCCCAGTCAGGTCTTTAACAATCATGCCTACGTCTGAATAAGTTAGGGAGGCAGTTTCAGTGGGGCTAGTCTTAAACCATTGACATCTTCTTTCGCCAAATCTAAAAACGGATTCATTAAACATTTGCGGAACTGTACATATTCTCATGTGATCACGTTTAACCATACTTTTTCTTATCCCCCTTTAAATATAATAATATATACTGCGATTTTATCACAAAATATTACATCTTCTTACATAAAATATCTGGATGTAATACTAATGTAATATAATTATTCTATATAATAAGTTTTTTCCCTTTTTTTAAATATTTAAAAGATTCTAATATTTAGGCAGGGTAAAAAAGAAGGTTGACCCGCGGCCAAATTCACTAGTAACTCCTACATTTCCACCTTGATTTTCTGCCAAATGCTTTACTATAGAAAGTCCTAATCCCGTTCCCCCGGTTTTCTTAGTTCTGCACTTATCTACCCTATAAAATCTTTCAAATAAACGGGGTAAATCCTGGTCCGGTATTCCCTCGCCTTGATCTTTTACCATTATTTTCACTTCATTTCCCAAGTCGGCAGTTTCTATCAATATTTCCTGGCCGGGAGGACTATAATTCACAGCATTTTCCAATAGATTTATTAGGATTTGATTAGTGAATTCATAATCTCCTTTTACCGTTAAATCAGGGGGCCACATTTCCACCCGGATATTAACATCCTGATTGCTAAAACGCTTTTTTATTAAGGTAATAGCACTATCTATTACCTCTTTAAGGGGCACATCTTCCAGCTGCAACTCTAACTTACCTGACTCTAGCTTGGATAATTCCAAGAGCCGGGCTATTAAATTACTTAGATGTTGGGCTTCATCATAGATAATAGAAGAAAATTCCTTTATATGCTCACTATCTATATCTTCCCCCATAAGAGTTTCGGCAAACCCACTTATAGTGGCTAAAGGGGTTTTAAGTTCATGAGATACATTAGCCACAAAATCCTTACGCACCTGTTCTAAGCGTTTCATTTCGGTTATGTCATTTAAAACTAACAATACTCCGTTATATTCAACCTTGTTTTTGGTAATAATCGGAACTACATTAACCTCTACCATTTTTTCGTCGGTAGTATGCATAATAATAATATCTTTGCGAATAGCCCGGGAATTATTAATAACCTCATCTACTATAGTGATTAAATCATAATTTTTTATAATCTCTACATAGCTCCGGCCTAGAAAATCCCGGTTTCCATTGACCAGTTCCAGGGCTACGGGATTAGCATAAGTAACTTTACCATTAATATCTATCATCAGAATTCCGTTTACCGTGTTTTCCAATAATGTTTCCAACCTGTTTTTAACCGTCGATATTTCATTAATGGTGGTTTCCAAATAATCTGTCATGTTATTTACGGCGGTAGCTAATATGCCTAACTCATCTTCAGCTTTATAGGTTATGCGCCGTTTTAAGTTGCCCTGGGCTATATCCCGAACTGCTCCGGTTACTTCTTGAATAGGATAAGCAAATCTGCGGGCAATACCTATGCTAAATGCAAATGCAATCAACCCGGTGGCCAGAATACCTAATAATAAAATATATAAAATATTATGATATAAGGTCTGTACTTCGGCTAAAGGTTTGGCTATCCTTATTACACCCTGTATTTCCCCACTATCAAAAGGAATAGCCACATAAAGCATTTGGGTGGCAGCCGTATCACTTAATCTTATATTAGAACCTGTCTCTCCTTTTAAAGCGGCGAAAACTTCCGGCCTGGTATTATGTAAATCCATAGTTTCAGCAGCAAATATGGAATCAGCTAAAACTATTCCATCCTGGGCAATGATAGTCACCCGGCTGTCGGTATTCACCGCCGCTTCATCAGTCACAACTTGTAAAAAACTTTTAATCTCCCCGGACTGGTTATTATATTCAGTCATTTGGGATATTAACTTGGCCTCATAAACTAAATTAGATTTAATATCATGTAGATAATGATTCTTGAATATTATGGATAGAAATATTCCGCTTACCCCCAGAATAGCCAGGATAATAACTAAATAGGTGGCCGTAAGCTTCCCGCGAAACGAGCTAGCCATCATTCCCCTCCTCGAATTTATATCCTATGCCCCTAACCGTCTTTATAAAATTCGGACTTTTGGCGTCATCTTCTATTTTATCTCTCAGCTTGCTCACATGAACATCCAAAACCCGGGTATTTACACTCTCGGTATAATCCCATAAGACTTCTAAAAGATAATCACGTTTTAAAACCCGGCCTTTATTTCTTAGTAATATTTCTAAAAGTTCATACTCCTTGAGAGTAAGTTCTAATAATTGACCATCTTTATAAATTTCATATTTTTCCGGTTTAATAGTAAAATCTCCTACGGTAAAAATTCCTGACTCATGGTCCGGTTCATTTAGGGCATTATTTCTGCGTAAGACGGCTTTGACCCGGGCAATTAACTCCCGGACACTAAAAGGTTTAGTTATATAATCATCGGCGCCCAACTCCAAGCCCAGAATTTTATCAATTTCCTCATCTTTAGCCGTAAGCATAATAATAGGAGTTTTAATCCGATTAGCCCGGATTTCTTTACATATTTCCAAACCGTCTTTGCCAGGCAGCATTAAATCCAGGATTATTAAGTCCGGAACTTCCGTCTTGGCCGTTTCCACTGCATTAGTACCTTCATAAAGATATATAGTATTAAAACCTTCTTTATTTAAGTTATAAGTAATCAGCCTGACTAAAGATTCTTCATCATCAACTACTAGAATTTTACCTTTCACCTGTTTCACCTCATTAATTGCGCCTTTCCCTAATCGTATATATTAAACTGTAAATAATAAATAGCCTGGCCTTATTTTTTACCTTATCTATACTTAAAATTTACAAAATATAAAAAAAGGCCAGACAATTTTGCCTGACCCTAATTCTTTAATGCTTAAACCAGCTTCCCCCTACAAATTCACGTAAAATTGAATTAGGCGGAATCCCGTCCGGGCTGACTGGTTTGAAATAGCTCAAGAATTTTAATAGCCGCCTGGCTTCGGCATATTCCTCATTTTCCGGTCCAATACCCTTTAACAGCTTTTCGGCATATGGTTTTAAAACAGCTAATTCGTATACTAAGGAGGTATTAAACATTACATCCGCATTTTCCTGAAAGGGGAAAATATTCTTTTCTTCCCCTCGTCTCACCGAAGGCCATCTGCTAATAGTGTTAAGCGCATCATAGCCCCGGGTTCTGCTATCTCTTATCATACGCCTTAGCAAACGGCAGTCTGTAGTCGGTATACGGTTTGTATAATCAACATTCAGTTGAGTCAGGGCACTTACATAAATACGATATTTATTAATTACAGGAATACTGAAGGTTAATTTATCATTTAAAGCATGAATGCCCTCAATAATAATAGGCTCCCCGGCCGGGACTTTTAATAAAATTCCCTCCGGCTCAGTAGTTCCTTTCTGAAAGCTAAAAACAGGTACTTCTACTTCTTCTCCATTTAAAAGCCGGTTTAGATGGTCATTAAACAAATCTAGTTTAATAGCCTCCAAAGCTTCAAAATCATAGTTGCCTTCCTCATCCTTAGGAGTCAGCTCCCGATCTACAAAATAATTATCTAAGGAAATCGACACCGGTCTTCTTCCATTTACCCTTAATTGAATTAACAGGCGCTGGGCAAAGGTAGTCTTGCCTGACGAAGAGGGGCCCGAAATCAAAATCAGTCTTTTATTACGGTCATGACATATGGCATCGGCAATTAGAGCGATTTTCTTTTCATGTAAAGCTTCATTGATACGGATGATATCATCAATATTATTTTTTTCGATTTGCTCATTTAAGGCCGCCACATGTGGAGTCTCCAGCATATCGGCCCATTCCTTGGCTTCCCGGAATATCCCGGCTAATTTTTCTTGTTTTACATAAGGTTTTAATGAACCTGGTGCATCTATTTCCGGAGTCTGCAATATGAAACCATAGCTGTAGGGAATTAGGCGAAACTGGTCTACCATAGCAGTGTTGGGTAGCAT
>JAEWZB010000066.1 GCA_023395515.1 Bacillota bacterium | reverse complement strand
GAAACTGGGGCTACCGGACCAATCGGGCCTGCAGGAGCACCTGGAGAAACTGGGGCTACCGGACCAATCGGGCCTGCAGGAATACCCGGGGAAACTGGAGCCACCGGACCAAATGGAACCACTGGCCCTACCGGCAGCACGGGAGCTACCGGAATAGACGGAGCCACCGGCTCAACTGGCAGCACAGGAGCTACCGGAGCAGATGGATTCACCGGCTCAACTGGTAGCACAGGAGCTACTGGACTAGATGGAACCACCGGCCCTACCGGCAGCACGGGAGCCACCGGATTTACCGGCACCACAGGATCTACTGGACTAGACGGGGACACAGGCTCTACCGGCAGTACAGGAGCTACCGGAATAGAGGGAGCCACCGGCTCAACTGGTAGCACAGGAGCTACCGGAATAGGCGGAGTAACCGGAGCTACCGGTACTATGGGAGCAACAGGGACTACGGGTGCAACCGGGGTTACCGGTGTGACTGGCACTACGGGGCCTACGGGTGTTACCGGGCCTGAGGTATCCTCATCCTTAATTGACCTAGTATTGGTTCCAGGTACTCAAACAACCGTTCCCAACGGTACTATGATCATGTTTAATAATATCCGCACCCAAAAAGGTGCTATCTCTTACAATTTCATGACCGGAGTTATTACTATCGGTGAACCCGGATATTATTTACTAAACGGATGGGTAGCTACTAACGGAGCCGG
Organism: Bacillota bacterium; assembly: GCA_023395515.1. GTDB lineage: Bacteria > Bacillota > Syntrophomonadia > Syntrophomonadales > Syntrophomonadaceae > JAAYRQ01. The sequence continues at coordinate 40,456 of JAEWZB010000066.1, read as the reverse complement.
TGCCGCCAGCAGTATAACTTTTGTGATTTCGGTTAATGGCACCACTTTCTCCGAAGCTTCTTCCCCGCTTGTGGTCGGGCAGCTATCAGGAACCGGAATAGTTCAAATATTAGTGCCTTCTACTGTGGCTCTGGTTAACGGAACGGGTGAAACGGTAACTCTGGCTAATACTCCCCAGCAAGCTGCCCTCTCGGTTGTGCGTGTATCATCTTTATAATTTATAGCTTTCCATATAATATTTAATCCTTTGCCAACAAAGCTACTCCTGAAAACCATATTTCAGGGGTAGCTTTCTTTTGCCTTTAAATTACTTCATTTAGTTGCCATCTCTTTTTGACTTAAATTGTGTTAAAATATCGACGTACTACTATTTGAGGTGATTTATTTGAAGATTTTGTTGCAGTTAAGTTTTGTACTAAGTTTATGGTTAGTAGGCGAATTGATTAGTAAAGGATTGCAGGTGCCGATTCCAGGCAGTGTTTTAGGTATGGTTTTATTATTTATATTCCTAAGTATCGGTATAGTCCAAGTTAAGCACTTAAAAGAACTAAGTGACTTCCTTTTAGATAATCTGGCTTTTTTTTGTGTCCCGCTGGGAGTAGGATTGTTAAATTCCCTGGGAGTTTTGCGAGCTAGTTGGTGGCAAATCATATTAGTAGTAATTATCTCTACTATTATGGTCATCGCTGCCACCGGATTGACGGCCCAGCTATTAGCTAAGGGGAGGAACAAGTAAATGGATTTATTACTAAATACCCCGATATTAGGGATTATTTTAACTGTTTTTGCCTTTCAAATCGGTTTATATATTTTTCGCAAAACCCAACTCATTCTTTTACATCCGTTTATAGTTAGTATAACTATTATTATGGTGGTGTTATTAAGCTGTAAATTGCCCCTAAAAAGCTATGAAATCGGAGGGGATATAATTACCTTTTTCCTAGGACCTGCCACTGTACTTCTGGCCGTTCCCTTGTATAAACAGATGAATGTACTTAAGCAAAACATTTTCCCCATCCTGATTGGAGTGACGGTTGGTTCTGCCACCGGTATTATCAGCGTAATCGCCATCGGAAAAATATTTAAGCTTAGCCCCGCCCTTATACTATCTTTAGTCCCCAAGTCGATTACTAATCCTATCGGCGTGGAATTAGGTAAACAACTAGGCGGAGACCTGTCTATAACTGTAGCGGCTATAGTATTAGCCGGAGTTTTAGGAGCGATTATTGGCCCCACTGTATGTAAAATGCTCTGTATTAAAAATCCCTTAGCGATAGGTTTATCCCTGGGAACATCTTCTCATGCGATTGGTACTTCCAGAGCTATTGAAATGGGAGAAACCCAGGGTGCTATGAGTGGTTTAGCAATTGGCCTGGCCGGACTAATCACGGTCTTATTGGCTCCGGCTTTAGTCCATTGGTTCTTGTAAGCCTGCCTGTCCAGGGCGGTATAAAGACCGCCCCCCCTATATCTACGTCTCGCCTTTCCCATCTTCACCGCTTACGTTTTACGTACTCCCCTCACACCTCACCTTTATCATTCATAGTATAGATAAAATGATTACTTTAGGATGTGTTTTTCATAATTACTAAGCCTTTTGATGTTAGTAAATTTAGAAAAAACGTTATCGGCATTGATCAAAAAGTTCCCCTATTAAACGGGAAACTGGTTAATTATATTAACCTGGATAATGCCGCCAGCACTCCCGCCTTAAAGCCCATTATGAAAAATATAGAAGAGGTTTTAGCTTGGTATTCAGGAGTTCACCGGGGTATGGGAATTAAATCTTTAAAAGCCTCCCAAATATATGAACTTTGTCATGAGCATATCGGCCATTTCGTAGGAGCTGATCTGGATAAAAATGCGGTAATTATGGTTAAGAACACTACCGAGGCTATTAATAAGCTATCTTACCGGCTTAGTTTTTTCCGAGGGGAAGTAGTTTTATCCACTATTATGGAGCATCATTCTAATGATTTGCCTTGGCGGGGTAAAGCTACGGTAAAATATGTAGATATAGATAAGAATGGTTTATTAAATATGGCAGATTTAGAAAATAAGCTTAAAGCTAACTACCCCAAAGTTAAACTAGTAACCGTTTGCGGAGCTTCTAATGTAACCGGACATATTAATGACATTCATAAAATAGCCGAGTTAGCTCATCAATATAAAGCTAAAATTTTAGTTGATGCAGCTCAGCTCATAGCCCACCAACCCCTTAATATCAAGCCTGATCATGCCCCTGACCATATTGATTATTTAGCCTTTTCCGGACATAAAATATATGCCCCCTTTGGTTCCGGAGTTCTCATCGGACCGAAATTAACTTTTTCCCGGGGTACTCCTGAATTTGTAGGGGGAGGAACCGTTAGCATGGTGACTCAAAACAGTGTACATTGGGCAGGTTTGCCTAACCGCGAAGAAGCCGGTTCCCCTAATGTAGTAGGAACTTATGCTTTGGCTAAGACTTTAGCCTATCTGGCTTCCTTTAACCTGAACTCCTTAAGTCAATATGAACAAAGTTTAACTCATTACACTTTAGAAAAACTACGAGAAGTTCCCGATATTGTCATCTATGGTTCCAATCCCCGAGTAGGAGTTGTTAGTTTTAATTTAGAAGCAATGCCTCATAATCTAGTCGGCTCTATTTTATGTTATGAAGCCGGCATAGGAGTCCGTACCGGATGTTTTTGTGCCCAACCATATGTAAGAAGATTGTTGGGAGAAGAGGAAAATGAGCAGCATCTGAAATATTATGAGAATAATAACCTTGATATTATTCCCGGTATGGTAAGAATTAGTTTAGGTGCCTACAATACTAAAGAAGAAATTGACTACCTTATAGGATGGTTGAAACGAATAAGTCTGCAACAAAATACGTACAAACGTAAATATAGCTTCGATTCAACTTATGGCTCTTATATTCCTCTGGGCAGTAATCCCTCCAAGCTAGATATAATAACAGCTATTTTATAAAAATAAATCTAAAAACGCCTTTTTTTAATAGCTAACTTGACTTACAATCAGATAAAGGACTTTTTAGGGTACATAAAAAGAGGTGTTATGGGTGAATAAATCAGAATTTCTGAAAAACCTTGAACTAATGTTAGTTGAACTACCTCCTGATAATAGAAAAACCTTATTAACCTACTACGAAGAAATGATTATGGCTCAAGTTAGGCAGGGACAAGCGGAAGAGGAGATAGTGGCAACCCTGGATTCTCCTAAATCCTTAGCTCATTTTCACCTAGCCGAATACTTACTAGATACGGCGGAAAATGATTTGACTACTTCTAACCTTTTCCGAGTAATGCAGGCTACCTTACGTTTAGGCTTTTCTAATTTAATCCTATTAATTGGTCCGGTACTGGGCATTGCCGGAGCTATATTTGCTCTCTTAGCTACCAGTACTATAGTTATGATAACTGGATTAGCTTTACTTCTGGGAGTATTTATCAAACCTTTTAGTATTTTCTCTACTACCGTCCCCCTATTCTTTTATGAAAATACTATTATCGCAGCAGGAACTTTTTTCTTATCTATCGGTCTTATCGCTTTTGGAGTACTATTTTTAATCGGAGCTTATATATTAGTAAGGCTGATTTATCGGGGAACTTTAAAACATTTGCGTTTCCATTTAATAACTCAGCAAAGGGGATAGATATCTATGTTACCTCGTAGAAATTTTAAAAAAGCGGTAATGTGGTTAACGATTACGATTTTTGTTTGTTTTTTATTAGCTGTAATTTTATTTCTTATAGGAGGTAATAATTGGTTTATTTCCAGTTAGGCTTTCATCTTTCGGTACATAGTAAAAAAACAGGTTATTCTGGCAAGACTATAATAATAGCAGAAGAAAGGATGTAAGTGCATGAACAAAAACCCTATCGTTACTATTGAAATGGAAAACGGTGACCTTATCCAGGCAGAACTATACCCGGAAATAGCTCCTAATACGGTTAATAATTTTATTTCTCTAATTAAGCAAGGTTTTTATGATGGTGTTATTTTCCACCGCATAATACCAGGATTTGTTATACAAGCCGGTTGTCCTGAAGGTATAGGAACTGGCGGACCAGGCTACCGGATTAAAGGTGAATTTACCAGTAACGGATTTGAAAATAATTTACGTCACGAAAAAGGGGTATTATCTATGGCTCGTACGGCAGCACCTGATTCAGCTGGCTCCCAGTTTTTTATCATGGTAGATAGAGCCCCCCATTTAGATGATAGCTATGCAGCTTTTGGCAAAGTTACCGCAGGTATTGAAAATGTAGATAAAATCGTTAATACCAAAAGGGATTACCGGGATAAGCCCTTGACCGATCAGCGCATGAAAAGGGTAACTATTGATACTTTCGGCCTAGATTATCCTGAAGTCGAAAAAATGTAATAAATAAGGCTAGCGTAATAACCTGCCCTTCTGGTGAATATCTGGAAGATAATTCATTAGGAGGGTTTTTTATTTATAGGTGAAAGTTTTTGGCCTATTTTCTGTAGTAGATATTGGGATATGTATAATCTTTTTATAAAAGTTTGGCAAATGGGCAGGAAACACCGCACAATTGTCGAAAGGAAATTTATTGGAAGTTAACAATTAGGTCGATGAACTTAATCATAACCTTTAAGGAAAAAGGAGCGGTTTATTTTGAACAGGAAAACTCATCTTCATAAGTCTATTTCATTTCTAACTTTATTCTTCTTTTTGCTGGGCATGATATTTAATGTTATGCCTGCCACAGCGGCTACCAGCCCGTATTCGGATGTAAGTGCATCACATTGGGCTTATAAGCATGTGGTAAAAATGAACCTCCGTAATGTAGTGGCCGGGTATGCTGATGCCACTTTTAAACCGGACAATGCGGTTACTCAGTTAGAAGCAGTATTAATGGCAGTACGGAATATGGAATTAGATAGCGAACTGGCCCGGATCAACACCAGCCGGACTTTACCTTTTACCATACCCGAGTGGGCAGAGAAACAAGCTAAAAATGAATTGCTTTTAGCTATAGATAAGGGACTTATTATCCCTGAAGAAAAAGATTTTGATGCATCTACCTTAGCTTCCCGGGCTTGGATGACCCGTTTAATGGTACGTATGCTGGGTAAAGATGCGGAAGCTGCTTTAAATGTAAACAATACTTCGAGTTTTACTGATGCTGCCACTTTTCCGGCTTGGTCTAAAGGCTACATAAATACGGCGGTAAAATATGGCTTAATTTCGGGATTTCCTGATGGCTCCTTTAAGCCTACCCAAATCGTTACCCGGGCCCAAACCGTAGTTTTACTCGGCAACAGTGAACAGCATTTAAACCTTACCCGTACTATCAAAGGTAAAGTCCTGACTAATTCCGGTTCATCAGTGACGGTTTCCGTAAATGGACTATCCACTAATTACATAGCTTCCTCCGATTCAGTTATGTATGATATCGATAGTTATCAAATACCCTTAAGCAGTGTAAAAGCGGGGCAAGAGGTATTATTAGTGGCCAGTAATTTTAACATTAAATATTTAGAAGTCTTAAAAGATAGTGATACTCCTGTAAATCCAGCCGTATCTACTATTACCGGGACTTTAATGAAGGTATTATCTGATCAGAGAGTAATTATAGTCAAGGATAGTGATGAATTTATTCACACCAAACATTTATCTGCTAATGTGCAGTGTATAGATACTGCCGGGCGGATTTATCCCCTCGAACAAATTCCTGTAAACGGGCAAGTTTCAATAGGTTTAGATGCCCAGGGCTTTGTTAATTCTTTTATTCTGGAAACGGCTTCCGGGTTTATAAGTGATTCCGGCGTAATTTATGAAATAGATAAGAAAAATAAATTAATTATCCTTAAAAACCAAGATAATTTTAGCACTTTTCAATATAGCGATTTAGTTGAAGTAGTAGTTGAAGGACTACGTTTTGCTTCAGTGGAAGATTTACAGCCTGGAGATGAAATTAAGGTTGAAACGGAAAATAACCTCGTAAATAAAATTACTATGTTAAAAACTAAACAAGAACTTGCTATAACCGGCACAGTGGTAATGAATGATAAGGATGTCTTAGTTATTAAAAAGGATGATTCCACTTTTGAAACTTTCAAGATTGCCAGCAATTACACCGTAAAAATAACCGGCTTAGATGTGCCCCGTATTAGTGATGTACTAGTAGATGACAAGGTTTCCCTGGAAATTAAAGACGGGCTTATTACCAGCATCCAGGTAACCAACCGTTCCTTTGAAAACCGCCTTACCGGAATAGTTATTGCTGTTGATACGGGCAGTTCAACTATAGTATTAGAAACTAGTGATAATAAATTAAAAACTTATGTTATAGCCAAGTATGCCAAGATTGAAATTGATAAGGATAAAGATGCCTCCCTTTCCAAGGTTATTAAGGGTATGAAAATTGATATCGAGCTATTGGATGACAAAATTATATATATTGCCAATAAAAATACTATTGAAGGTATAGTTTTAAGTGTTAACTCCGACCGCAACCTGATATCAATTAAAACCAATACTGAGGGCTCTGTTACTTACCCGGTATATGCTAATGTCAATGTAGAAATTGAAGATAATGCCCGGGCGGACTTAAGTGATGTAGAGCGTAATGATGTGGTTGAATTGAAGGTTGCTAAAGATCAGGTTACTGATATCTATGTGGAAAGAACCTATATCTTTGAAGTAACTAGTGCCTACAGTGATTATTTAAGAGTTGAGGATGAAAAAGGTAATAAGAGCAAGTATATTTATGATGATGATAAACCGGAAATTATAATAGCAGATATTTACAGGCCTACCTTTAAGGACTTTAAAGTCGGAGATATTATCCGGGCTACCTACAAAGGGTTTAAGTTAACCAAATGTGAGCTGGTTCCTGCTGTAGCCGGTGAAGTCCTATCTGTCAACTGGACAGCCAAATCCTTCTCTATCGCAGGCTTTGACGGTAAAGTTGCTAATCTAAATGTAGGCAGCAGACTTACTATCACTAAAGATGGTAAAACTTATAACAATCTTAATGTAATTAATATCGGGGACAGAATTAAAATTAAAGAAACCGCCGCTAACGAAACTATAATAGATGTCATGACTAAATTAAGAACTCAATACGTAGATACGGAGCAAAACAATACTAAGCTATATATAACCAGAAATGCCGGTTACAGTTATGTAGTTTACGATATAGCCAACCCTTGCTATCTGCATAAGGGTAACCAAGCTTATACCTTTAACAACTTCCGGGAAAACGATTGGGTAGAGATTTACTATATCGGCAACGTAGTTTACGAAATTGAAAAACAGTAACATAAAGCCGTAACAAAAAAGGAGTCTGGTCTTTTTTAAAACCAGACTCCTTTTTAATTCAACACAGTTAAGGGCTATTACTTTGCAGAACCACGCCTTACACCTTACTCCTAACAAACCCATTACTCATACAAATCATAAGGGGTAATCTGGTAGACATAATAATTCAGCCAGTTGGCAAAAAGCAGGCTTCCATGCCCTTTCCATCTAACCACCGGCTCCTGGGCAGGGTCATCATTAGGAAAGTAATTTTTGGGAATGGCTATCTGATCACCCTTTTGATTATCTCGGGCATATTCATCCTTTAAGGTAAAGCTGTCATATTCCGAATGTCCCATGGCAAATATCTGTTTGCCATCACGGCTGCCGATCAGATAAATGCCACCTTCCTCCGATTCGGCCAAGATTTCCAGTTCAGGAATATCCTCAATCTCATGGCGATAGACTTCCGTATGACGGGAATGGGGTACCCAGAACTCATCATCATAACCTCTTAATAAGTCACAGTGTTTATTATTAACTTTATGTTTAAAAACCCCGAATAGCTTTTCCTCTAAAATAAAATTGTGAATTCTATAGTGATGATATAGGGCAGCTTGGGCAGCCCAACAAATATGGAAAGTAGAAGTAACATTAGTTTTAGAAAAATCCATAATCTGTTTTAGTTCATCCCAATAAGCCACATCACCAAAACGCATTTTTTCTACCGGGGCTCCGGTAATAATCATCCCATCATATTTAAGCTCCCTGATTTCGTTAAAAGTCTTATAAAAAGCTTGCAGGTGTTCTTCGGGAGTATTTTTACTTTTATAAGTTTCCGTATAAATTAAATCTATTTCTATTTGCAGAGGAAAATTAGATAACATCCTTAATAACTGGGTTTCAGTAAGGCTTTTATTCGGCATTAAATTTACAATCGCAATCTTTAACGGTCTTATATCCTGATGTTGGGCCCGGTATTCATTCATTACGAATATATTTTCTTTTTCTAAAACATCTCGGGCCGGAAGGTTTTGGGGAATAATAATAGGCATATCCACCGCCTCCTTTCTACGGATTATTAATATCTATGAATTAATTACACAATTTATAGCTTGTTCAAAATCACTAATAATATCTTCTATATCCTCAATACCTACCGAAACCCTAATTAATTCGGGACTGACCCCGGAAGATATTTGTTCTTCCTCACTTAATTGACGGTGAGTCATACTAGCCGGATGTAATATAGAAGTTCGGGTATCTCCCATATGAACTACTAAGGCCGCTAATTTAACCTTATTAATGAAATCTTTCCCTGCTTTAGCTCCGCCTTTTAAAGCAAAGGTCAACATGCCGCTGCAACCATCCGGCAGATATTTTTGACTCAAAGCATAACTTTCATTACTTTCTAAAGCCGGATAATTTACCCAAGCTACTTCATCATGGCTTTGTAAATATTTAGCCAGCTTTAAAGCATTTTCGGAATGCCTAGCCATTCTTAAGCCTAAGGTTTCTACACTCATATGCAGAGTAAAGGCCACCTGGGCACTCATGACCGCCCCTAAATCTCGCATAAATTGTACCCGGGCCTTGGTGATATAAGCAGCCTCACCGAAAGCTTCCGCATATCTTAAACCATGATAAGCCGGATCAGGTTCAGTAAGACCAGGGAATTTGCCATTATTCCAATCAAAATTGCCTCCATCAACTATAACTCCTCCCACAGTCCGGGCCTGCCCATCTATATACTTAGTGGTTGAGTGGGTAACTATGTTAGCCCCATGCTCCAGAGGCCGGCATAAATACGGGGTAGGAAAAGTATTATCCACAATTAAAGGTACTCCATGCTCTTTGGCTATTTTACTGTATTTCTCAAAATCTAATACATTAATTCCGGGATTCCCTATAGTTTCAGCATATAAAGCTTTAGTATCAGGCCTAAAAGCCGCTTCAATTTCGGCTTCACTTGCTTTAGGATTAATAAAAGTCACATTTATGCCTATTTTTTTTAAGGTTACCGAAAATAAAGTATATGTTCCTCCATATAAAGTGCTTAAGGCTACAAAATGCTCCCCGGCTGAGCAAACATTTAGTATGGCAATGGTAGCCGCAGCTTGACCTGATGATGTGGCTAAAGCACCTACCCCGCCTTCTAAAGCAGCTACCTTATTTTCAAAAGCTTCTACAGTGGGATTGCTAATTCTGCTATACATATGTCCAGGTATCTCTAAATCAAATAAACCGGCTACGTGATCAGCATCATTGTAATAAAAGGTGGTACTTTGATAAATAGGCAAAATTCTAGGATCACCCGGTTCCGGATTATATCCTGCTTGTATTGCTTTAGTAGCAAATTTCCAATCCTTGTTATACATTTCTAATAAAACCTCCTCACAAATAATTAAAGCCCTTCCTACACATCTGCATAAGAAGGGGCTCATAAATCAACCTTTTAAACCACTTCTCATCTTTCAGGTAGAAACCTGCAGGATTTGGCACATTTCCGGTTAATAATCATTAACCGGCTGTTGCTGGGTGTCATCGGGCCCGTCCCTCAACCGCTCTTGATAAGAAACTAGATAATATTTAATTAAGTTAATCAATTATATACAAAAAAAAAATATTTGTCATCTTTTTTATAATACCTTAAACAGCCTTTTTATAAAATGAGGTGATAAAGTCCTCCGCATTTTCTCCCCCCATCACTTAAGCAATATAACTGCACACTTGATAAGCAGAGGTACACTTTATAGATATTTCATTCCCTACCTCATAGCCGGATTCGGCTAGAATCTGGCTTACCGTATTATATGCTATACTAGGCCGGTTATTTTCCTGACTAAGATGAGCTAAAAAGACCTGCATATTAGGTTTTTTCTTTATATTAGCTAATAATTTACCAGCTTCTATATTAGATAAATGTCCTTTATTACTTAATATGCGGTTTTTCAAAAAAGCCGGATATCTGCCGTTTTTTAGCATCGCTATATCATGGTTAGCCTCTAGCACCGCTACATCAGATAAAGTTAGAGCTTCAATCAGCTCCCGGTTTATAATGCCTAAATCGGTAGCCACCACACTTTTAAAATTGTTACGGTACAGGCAAAAGCCGATTGGATCTACGGCATCGTGGGAAATGGTAAAAGGTTTTATGTATAAATCATTAAGTTCCAAATCAGCTTCTAAAAACTTTACACAATCAGCCGGCAGCTTATCCCGGCAGCTAATCATTTCCCAAGTCTTAGGCTTAGTCCACACCGGGATATGATGTTTTCTTACTAAAACATCTATACCTTTTATATGGTCAGTATGTTCATGAGTAATTAAAATCCCATCTAAATCGGCAGCCCTCACTCCCACTTTAGCCAATCCCTGTTCTATCCGGCGGGCACTTATCCCCGCATCGATTAAAACTTGAGTTTTTCCCATCTTAAAGTAAACGGCATTACCCGTACTGCCACTAGCTAAAACATGAACCTGCATTACTAATTCTCCTTAGTTTCCCAACTAATTTAATTATTCTTAACCATTATTTTTCTGGGCTTTAGCCCAACTGTCCCGTAAAGAAACAATGCGGTTAAATACTAAGTTGCCTTCTTTAGAACCAGGGTCCAGACAGAAATACCCTTGTCTTAAAAATTGGAAACGGTCCTCTACAGCAGCCTCCTTAAGCATAGGCTCGACCCGGCAATCACTTAACACCTCTAAAGAAGCAGGATTAATTTTAGCGCGGAAATCTTGGCCATCTTCGTCATCATCCGGGTTTTCACTAGTAAATAAATGTTCGTATATATTTACTTGGGCAGCCATGGAATGCTCAGCTGATACCCAATGCAGGGTTCCTTTAACCTTGCGCCCGGCATTGGGACCGCCGCTCTTAGATTCCGGATCATAAGTACATCTGATTTCCATGATTTTACCACTAGCTTCGTCTTTAATAACTTCCTCACACTTAATTATATAAGCACTCTTAAGTCTTACTTCCTTGCCTGGTGATAGCCGGAAAAACTTACTGGGGGGATTTTCCATAAAATCTTCTGCTTCAATATATATTTCCCGGGTAAAAGGAATCTTACGTTTGCCGCTTTCCGGTCTTTCCGGGTTGTTTTCTGTTTCCAGCCATTCTACTTGACCTTCAGGATAATTAGTTATAACCAGCTTAACCGGCTTAAGGACGGCCATAACCCGGGTAGCTTTAGCATTGAGGTCTTCTCTGATACAATGTTCCAGTAAGGCTATATCAACCATACTATTGCGTTTAGCCACACCAATACGGTCGCAGAAGTCTTTAATCGCTTCCGGAGTATAGCCTCTTCTGCGCAGGCCGGAAATAGTAGGCATACGCGGGTCATCCCAGCCCTCTACAATACCCTCTTCTACTAATAAGCGCAGCTTTCTTTTGCTCATTACCGTATAAGTCAAATTTAGGCGGGCAAATTCTATCTGTTGGGGGCGGCCGTGTTTTTCATAACCATAATCTATATTATCTAGAAACCAGTCGTATAAAGGACGATGGTCGGCAAATTCTAACGTACATATGGAATGGGTTATACTTTCTAACGCATCAGATAGGGGATGGGCATAATCATACATGGGGTATATACACCACTTATCCCCAGTTCTATGATGATGGGATTTCTGAATTCTATATATAACCGGATCTCTCATATTTAGATTACCGGAAGCCATGTCAATCTTAGCTCTTAACACCCTGGAGCCATCCGGGAATTCTCCGTTTTTCATCTTCTCAAACAATTGTAGATTTTCCTCAATAGACCGGTTGCGGTAAGGACTATCTTTTCCCGGTTCGGTTAAGGTTCCCCGATAAGCTCTGGTTTCTTCCGGACTTAAATCACATACATAAGCTTTCCCGGCTTTAATTAAAAGCAGGGCAAATTCATACAATCTATCAAAGTAATCGGAGGCATAAAACATCCGGCCATCCCAATCAAAGCCTAACCATTTCACATCGGCCTGGATAGATTCTACATATTCTACTTCTTCCTTGGCCGGGTTAGTATCATCAAAGCGCAGGTTGCATAAGCCGGCATTCTTATCGGCTAAGCCAAAATTAAGACAAATAGATTTAGCATGTCCTATATGTAAATACCCGTTGGGTTCGGGGGGAAAACGAGTATGTACACGTCCTTGATTCTTGCCTTCCAATTTATCCTTGCTAATAATACTTTGGATAAAGTTCACCGCTAGAGCTTCATCTTCGTTTAAATTATTAGTAATATTTTTTTCTAAGTCGGGATTATCCAATTACTTCTCCTCCTTAATCTATACATGAAGTTAATCTCGGTAAGGTGAACTCCTCAGGTTCTATACCTTACCCCTAACTCCTCACACCTCATTAAAAATATCATAAATATAAGATAACCCAATATATCCTTAAATATCAAATCAAAAAGTTCCTAGGGGTTAGTTAAATCTATATAAATTGACTGGAACTGAAGAATAAAAATTAAAAAGATCCTTATCGGGTATAATAACTTAAAAACAAGGAAATATTTGTAGCATGAAAAATAAGCTTAAAACCTTTGCCTTATTAAATCTAGGTGCAGCCATGGATGCCGCCGGTTTCTACTTTTTCTTAGCTCCTAATGAAATTGCAGCAGGTGGTATTAACGGCTTAGCCCTGATTTTAAATACCTTTTTGCCTCAGCTTCCTTTAGGATTAATAGTCCTTATATTAAGCATTATACTACTAACTATCGGTTCCTTTTTAATCGGAGCCGCTTTTGGGCTAAAAACTATCTATTGTAGTATCGTAATTCCTTTATTAATTTGGTTATTCGAAAAGATTTACCCCTTAAGTGCACCCTTAGCTAATGATACCTTAATCCAGCTTTTCTTCGGCGTGCTAGTCTCAGGAGTAGGCATTGCTATATTATTTAATCAGAATGCTTCCAGTGGCGGTACCGATATTGTAGCCCGCATACTCTATAAATTTTATCGTATTGATATGGGTAAAGGTATACTATTAATTGATTTTTTAATAACTATTGGCGCGGCCGCTATATTCGGATTAGAAAAAGGCATGTATGCACTACTCGGGGTAATACTATATGGATTTGTAATTGATTATGCTATTGAAGGCTTAAGCATTAGTAAAAACGTTACCATTATAACTACCGAGATAGAAAAAGTAAAAACTTACATAGTCGAGGATTTAGAGCGGGGAGCTACCCTTTATCCTGCCCGGGGTGCCTACACTAACGAAAGCCGGGATGTAATAGTCACCATTATTAAAAGGCGTGAATTCATTAAGCTTAGAAATTATATTCAAACCATTGATCCTGATGCTTTCATTAGTGTACAAGATACCCATGAGGTCTTAGGTGAAGGTTTTTTACCTATTGACCGGTAATTCTTGATTCAACTGTGAGAACCTCAATTTAATCATGTTGAATGTATAAATATGTAGGAACATTGACGTAGCATGGAGGATAAACTCTGCGAAGGATCAAGAGGAAAGGGGGAGAGCCTCACGGACGAGGCTCGAACGACTTTGAACCAGGACGGTGAATAGGAGTGTACCCCTTTCTTCTTGAGCCAAGCAGTTAGTGTATCCCCATGCGAAGGCTAGTGACGGAATATTTATACATTCAACTAACGAATAATACCTTTTTACAGGCGAACCATCCTTTTATTTAAAAAGCTGTTCATAATCTCCATAGCCTTCTGCGGCTAGCTGCTCCCGGGGTATAAACCTTAAGGCACCCGAATTAATACAATATCTTAACCCAGTTGGCTCAGGCCCATCCTCAAAAACATGGCCTAAATGTGAATTAGCTCCCTTACTCCGTACTTCCACCCTTTTCATTAATAAGCGGCGATCCTCTTTATAGATCATATTATCATCAGTTAACGGTTGAACAAAGCTAGGCCAACCTGAACCTGAATCATACTTATCCGTCGAGCTGAACAAAGGCTCTCCCGAAACGATATCAACATATATGCCTTCTTTTTTATTATCCCAAAACTCATTATTAAAAGGAGGCTCAGTCCCTTCCTCCTGGGTTACATGATATTGCTCAGGGGTCAATTCTTTTAGGCGCTTATTTTTGTCGAAATTATTATTTTGGCTGTCCCCCCAATTCTTTTCTATAAATTGTTGACGTCCCGAATGTTGCCTATACCGACTATAATGCGCTTGGTTTTTTAGGTGAAAATCTTGATGATACTCTTCGGCTGGATAAAATTCACCCGCCGGTATTATTTTAGTAGCAATAGGTTTATCAAAGCGCCGGGACTCTTCCAGTTCCTTTTTAGAGGCATGGGCCAGACTCTTTTGTTCTTCATCATGGTAAAAAACCGCACTAAGATATTGACTGCCCCGGTCTGCAAATTGCCCTCCCTCATCAGTAGGATCAATTTGCCGCCAAAAAATATCTAATAACTCCTGGTAACTAACTTTTTGCGGATCAAAGGTTATCTGCACTGCTTCAATATGGCCACTAGTACCCGTAGATACTTCTTCATAAGTAGGGTTTTTAGACTTACCTCCTATATAACCTGATTCTACCTTTAATACCCCGTCCCAGGCCTGAAAAGGCCCCACCATACACCAAAAACAGCCTCCGGCAAAAGTAGCTTTAGCATAAGCTTTGTCCTTCATAACCATACACCTCTTTATAGTTTACTTTAAAAGCATTTTGCCCGTATAAGTACTTTTATAATCTATCATCATTATAATTTTTATAATCTTTACTAGTACACAAAAAACCTCCCCATCGCCAAGCTTTTCGATGGGGAGATTATTAACTAGCTATCTATTTTTGAGTTTTGGTTTGCTGCCGGTAGGCTTGGGACTGCTTTTTCTTCTCCGGTCATTAAACCTGGAGCCTTCTCTTTTATTAATAGTAGAAGGAACCTTTTTAATAGTAATGGGGGGAGCTTGGGATAATACTTCCTCCGGCTTACCTTTAGGTTCTTTAGTCAGCATTTTAAGGGCTGCGGCCAATAAGCTAACCGAATCATGTTCCGTAAGTAAATTTTCCGCCGCGCTCTTATACATTTGGCTATCTTCATTTTCCATAGTGTTGATTAAGTTTTCTACGACTACCCTTTGTAAACCGGCAAATACCTCGTTTACTGAAGGGATTGGCTGTCTTATTATCTTCTGTTTAGTTAGTTGTTCAATTAACCTAAGATGAGCTAATTCCCGTACCGTAACAAAAGTTACTGCTACCCCGGCTTCACCAGCCCGGCCAGTTCTTCCAATACGATGCACATAGCTTTCCGGGTCTTGAGGTATATCAAAGTTATATACATGAGTAACCCCGGTAATATCCAGGCCTCTGCCGGCTACATCAGTAGCTACTAAAACTTCAATAGCGCCTGATTTAAACTTGCGCATAATAATATCACGTCTGCTCTGAGCTAAGTCTCCATGTATGCCTTCAGCCGAATAACCCCGTTTGCTTAAAGCTTCCGCTATTTCGTCCACCCGGCGCTTAGTACGGCTAAAGATAATGCTCATATCCGGGTTTTGAATATCTAAGAGCCGGCATAATACATCCAGCTTTTGAGCTTCATTTAACTCTATATATTGTTGTTCAATATTAGCCACTGTTACTTCCCGGGGATTAATATGAATTAATTCCGGATTATTCATAAAGTCATTAGCTAACTTTTGAATATGGGGAGGCATAGTCGCTGAAAATAATAAATTTTGCCTTTCTGCCGGCATCTGTTTTAAGATTTCCTCAATGTCTTCCCGAAAACCCATGTTAAGCATTTCATCGGCTTCATCTAAAACAATCATACTCACTTGATTAATCTTTAAAGTTCTGCGCCTTAGGTGATCCATAAGCCGCCCAGGGGTTCCCACTACTATCTGGACACCCTTTTTTAAAGCCCTAATCTGCCGTTCAATTTCTTGCCCGCCATATATAGGTAAAGATTTCACTTGTTTATAGTGACCAATGCGGTTTAATTCCTCTGCTACTTGCATAGCTAACTCCCGGGTAGGGGTTATAACTAAAGCTTGAATCATTTCCGAATCGGCTTCGCACTTTTCTATCAGCGGAATACCATAAGCGGCAGTTTTACCTGTACCAGTTTGAGCTCTCCCGATTAGATCTTTACCCATTAAAGCCAGAGGAATAGTGTGGGATTGGATAGGGGTGGGTTCTTCAAAACCCATGCTGTTAATTGCTTGGATAATCGTTTTATCCAAATTCAGTTCTCCAAAGTTTTGCAAATTAATGTCTTACTCCTTTAATATAATTCTAAAGTCTATGTTTTCCTAAAACTTGTCTTTTTAAACAAGGCTTATAACTTGACACAGCGTCTTTAATTGTAACCTAATAAGATGAATTTTGCACGAAAAACTTCCTTAAAATTGAAAATAAATAAAAGAAGTAGTTTGGTTTTGCAAAAACATCACTACTACCAGGATTAAAATAGTATAAAAAAGGGCTCTAAATGGGGCCGGTAAAAATCTAGTCCACAGCCTAGTCAACTTATCCCGGTTTTTAATCACATAATACTCCACCACATGGCTTAAAAACAATACTGCAATAATAGCAAAATATTTGTAAAGAGCAGGATCTAATGGGTTAGTAGTAACCATCCTATAAATCATTTGCGTAGCTATACCTATATCCCCCTGGCGGAAAAATACCCATCCTATAGCAATTAGCGGGAAAAAAAGGGCCAGGCTAATAATCTTACTCCCCACATTATGCGTAAATTTAATTAATCCGGTTTTATTCATTATTTTTAGATAATACTTATGACCTATTAATAAAAGACCATGATACATTCCCCATATGACAAAATTCCAGGCTGCTCCATGCCATAAGCCCGAAATAGTCATAGCCATAAATAGATTAACATATTGTCTATTTTCCCCTTTACGGGAACCTCCTAAAGGAATATAAATATAATCTCTTATCCAAGTAGAAAGAGTTATATGCCACCTTCTCCAAAATTCCGTGGCATTGGTACTAATATAAGGAGTTTTGAAGTTTACCGTTAATTTTATCCCAAAAAGAAAGCCTATGCCTAAAGCCATTTCACTATATGCGGAAAAATCAAAATAAATCTGAAAAGTATATAACATGGCGGCAACCCAGGATTCCGGACCGGTTAAATTAGCTCCTTGCCCAAAAAATTGATTAGCATATATGGCTAAGTTATCCGCTAACACCACTTTTTTAAATAAGCCGGTTATAAATAAAAAGCCTCCCAGCTTTAAGTTAGCTTCATTAAAAGTTATAGCGGCCAGTCTTTGCACTTGAGGTATTA
This sequence comes from Bacillota bacterium, assembly GCA_023395515.1. Classification (GTDB taxonomy): domain Bacteria; phylum Bacillota; class Syntrophomonadia; order Syntrophomonadales; family Syntrophomonadaceae; genus JAAYRQ01. The sequence goes on along the minus strand of JAEWZB010000066.1, from coordinate 22,914 downwards.
AATCTTGGCCCCGCATAATAGGCCCGGCAATGAGTTGGCCAAAGAAGGACATGAAGACCCAAAAGATTAACCAGGACTTACATGGTTCTATTTTTTCTTGATAAACATCAACCAGGTAAGCAATCATTTGAAAAGTATAAAAAGAAATACCTATGGGTAAAAACAGGTTAGTTACTAAAGTATTTTTTATTATAAGTTCCATCGCCAGTAATTGTTCTAACGAAGTTAAGAAAAATATAGAATACTGGAAAAAGACTAGATTAGCGACATTTAGTAAAACGGCCCCCCCTATAACCAGCTTTTTATACTTGCCTCTTAAATAGTGGGATAGTATATAGCTTATGGTAGTAATGGCGATAAACAAAATTACGGGACCTAAACCTACTACACTATAAAATAGTACATTGGCAAAAGCTACGGAATATAAGCGCAGCTTAGGTAAGGCATAATATATTATTAAAGTTACACTTAAAAGCAATATAAATTCCGGCGTCTGAAAAAGCATTACAATTTATCTCCCTCATGTAGTTTCCCATAAATAATTTTGGCCATCCTCTGGTAACCTTCAGCAGTAAGATGCACATGGTCGGTAAAATACTGGTTATCAATTTTACCCTGAAAATTAATATAGCTAACCTCTTGACTATTAAAATAATTATCTATGGCGGTTAAATTACTTTTATAGCCGGGTTTATTTACCTGGTCAGCCATTAATTCCGGGTTAACCCCACCTATAAATACTAAAGTCTTTTTACCCTTTTGGTGAGCCATTATCTTATCTAAAAAGTATATTTGCGGATTAGTCTGCTCCATAACCAAAGGCTTATCATTAAACCCTTTTTGATATTCGGGCCCTTCCAGTAATTCTGCCAAGCCTTCCTTTTCATACCAAGGCCGGGCATCACCTAAAGCATCTACCCTTTCTTTTAAGCCCGGCAGATACTGAAAAACGGTTAACCTTAAGACATCATTATATTTTAATAAAGCAATATTATCCCACAAGCCTTTTTTAATTGCGGCTATCACCGGCTCTTCTTCCTTATATCCATTAGCAATTAAAGCCGGGTAAATATCATTATAACTATCGGGGTCCAGCCTTTTAAGTTCGGCCTTTAACCAAAATACCGGAGGCGGGTCCGGATTTCTTTCTACAAAGCCGGCATAAATAACATTAAAAATTAAGTTATCGGTAGCTATGCCCTGCTCCTCCAGCTTTAACAGCATAGTATATATATCCCCGGTCTGCATGGCCGGCATGGATAGATTATAAACCCGGGGGGCTGATACACCTTGCTCTTTGCTGCCCAATTCAGCCAAATAATAGCCTATAGATTGAGTAGCCGGGCCGGGCCCACTAAAGGCTACCGAATCACCTAATATAATCACATAGTCCTCTTTACTAGTTTTAATGGCTTGGCTTAGCTGGTCAATAATCAAATCTATATTAGAGGTATTATCCTTAACCACCTCATAATTCATGCGGTAGTTGTACACCACATCTAAGGGCAATACATAAGGCAGGCTGATTTGTATGATTAATAGATAAATTAAAATGTATTTAAAAACTTTCATTAGCCATTTAACTCCCCAATATTTCTAACTAAATGTTATAATCGTTAGTTGAATGTATAAATATTCCGTCGCCAGCCTTCGCATGGGCAACATAATTTGCTTGTCTTGCAGCTCCAGGGGTACACTCCTATTCACATCCGTGTTCAAAGTCGTTCTCGCCTCGTCCGTGAGGCTCGCCCCCTTCCGCTGCTGCGCCTTCGCTGAATGTTGCTTCCATGCTACGGCAACGGCTCCTACATATGTATACATTCAACAAAATGTAGACTTGCAGTAAAATCAAATCTAATTTCAAAATAATCTTATCTTATCCCCTATTAATCGGCAAATGAATTCCTAAATTAAAACAGGTGACCTTGCTTGCTCAGCAGAGGCCACCTGTTTTTAATTACTATTTAGTTAAAATTCACAATAATTTACGGTGCGGGGAAAGGGTATAACATCCCTTATATTACTTACTCCGGTTAAATACATGATCAACCGTTCAAAGCCTAAACCGTATCCGGCATGCTTAACTCCCCCGTATTTCCTAAGCTCCAGGTACCACCATAAGGAATCCGGTTCCATGCCCAGTTCGGCAATTCTGGCTTCCAGCTTATCTAAGCGTTCTTCCCTTTGACTGCCGCCAATCAGTTCTCCCACTCCCGGAACTAATAAGTCCATGGCCGCTACCGTTTGCCCATCATCATTTTGCCGCATATAAAAAGCCTTAATATCTTTAGGGTAGTCGGTAACAAATACCGGCTTGGCAAAGACCTGCTCGGTTAGATATCTTTCATGTTCAGTCTGCAAATCACTGCCCCACTGCACCGGATAATCAAAATCCTGTCCTGATTTCTCCAGAATATCTACTGCTTCGCTATAAGTTATCTTAGCAAACTCCTGCTTAACTATAAGACTTAAGCGCTCTTTTAATTCTTTATCCACAAACTGGTTGAGAAACTCCATTTCCTCTGGGAGATTATCTAAAACATAGTTAATAACATATTTAATCATATCCTCAGCTAAATTCATATCATCTTCTAAATCAGCAAAGGCTATTTCCGGCTCAATCATCCAAAATTCCGCCGCATGGCGGGCTGTATTAGAATTTTCCGCTCTGAAAGTAGGGCCAAAAGTATAGACATCCCGGAAAGCTAAGGCAAATACTTCGGCTTCCAACTGTCCACTTACGGTAAGGTTAGTCTTACGTCCAAAAAAGTCTGCGCTGTAATCCACTTCCCCTTGGTCATTAAGCGGAGGTTTTAGACTGTCCAGAGTAGTAACCTTAAACATTTCTCCTGCTCCTTCGGCATCACTGGCGGTGATAATAGGAGAATGTACATAAATAAAGCCTTTATCTTGGAAAAACTTATGTATAGCATAAGCTGCTACCGAGCGGACTCTGAATACTGCTGCGAATAAGTTTGTACGAGGTCTTAAATGGGCAATTTCCCTTAGAAATTCCCGGGTATGTCTTTTAGGCTGCAGAGGATATTCCTCCGGGGAGTCTCCTTCCAGTATTATTTCCCAGGCTTTTATCTCAAAGGGCTGTTTAGCTCCAGGAGTTTCTATTAAGCTGCCCTTAACCGTAACGGCTGCTCCCACTCTATACTTAGCTACTTCCTCAAAGTTAGCCAATGACTCCTTCTCATAAACTACTTGAATAGTAGCAAAATGAGTCCCATCATTAATAGCTAAAAACCCGAAAGCCTTTTGGTCGCGGTTATTTCTAACCCAGCCGTTTATCTCCACTTCCTGGTTAATATACCTGGGCGTATTTCTTATTAACTGTCTGACTACAGTTCTTTCCAACCTTATCCCTCCAGCATTTACATGATTACTTTATCCGATGACTAATCTGCCCTAAGACCCCCGCCTCTATAGGCGGCGGGTGCCCAAGGGCAGTTAAGTCCCTGGATCCGTGCAACTAAGATTCAGATGGAGCCTTTACAGAACTACTGATTTTATGTTTGCTGCGCTCACTTTTTTATAATGGAGTTAAAGCTCCACCTGCTGAATCAAGTTTTACTTTATATAATATTAGTTTAGCCTTAAAAATTGCATTCTAACGGGTTACTTATGATAGGGTTCATTGCGTAATATTTTAAAACCTCTATAAATTTGTTCGGCTAAAATTAAAACGGCCATCTGATGGGGAAAAGTCATAGCCGAAAAAGAAATAAGCTTATCAGCCCGTTTTTTAACTTCGTCGGCTACCCCGTAAGAACTGCCGATTATAAAATTAACTCTGGTTTTTCCCGATAGATTATACGCTTCTATCTCCTGGGCAAAACCTACTGAACTTAATCTTTTACCTTGAATATCTAAAAGAATTACCAGGTCATCCGGGCTTATGGAATTCAGCAGCTTCTGAGCTTCTTTAGCCAGAGCCTTGGCAATATCCTTCTCACTAGCTTTAGGACTAAGCTTTTCTTCATACCCATCTAATAGCTCAATAGTAGTATAAATACTCAATCTTTTCAGATACTCGTTTATACCTTCTACATAAAATGGTTCTCTGATTTTGCCTACCGAATAAATATAATACTTCAACTTAATCACCCTAGCTCTAGTTTAACTTAAATCCTGGCCTTATTAATTTTAAATTCTAAATGAACAGCAGGAAAACCTGCACTTTCTTGGCCATAAATTAAAATTAACCTCATCTGTTTCTAACCATAAAATAAAGCGTTTCCCGCTTCGGAAACGCTTTTAAAAGCTATACACTATTTATCCAGTTTAATCTGGGTAGTTTTGACCTGGGGTTTTTCCCCCTCACGATCAGGCATTTTAATATATTCTACCTTAAGCGTATCTCCAATCCGCTTTTCGGCAATTTTCTCCTGTAATAATAGCCCGGTTTCCATTTCTATATCTTCTATTTTAGTAATAATATCATATTTTCTTAAGCCCGCCTTATAAGCCGGCCCATCCATTATGCTGTCAATTGCTACTCCGCATTTACCGGGTAAATTAAAAAATTCTGTTTCATCGCAAGTAAACTCCCTAAGTATCCTGATGCCCAGAGAGGGACGAACTACTCTCCCATTTTTCTTAATATCCTCCACTACGGCTTTTACCTGATTAGAAGGTATGGAAAAGCCCATTCCTTCAAAGCCTTCCGCGGCAATCTTGACGGTGTTAATCCCTATTAATTCCCCTTGTAAGTTAACTAAAGCTCCGCCGCTATTGCCTGGATTAATGGCGGCATCCGTCTGAATTAAACGAAAACCAAACCCTTCTTCGGTAGTTAATAAGCGGTTTAATCCACTAACTATTCCCGCCGTAACCGAGCGGGCAAACCTTAATCCTAATGGGTTTCCTATAGCTACGACTTCTTCTCCCACTACTAATTTATCAGAATTCCCAAACTGTATAGGCGTAACATGATTATTTACCTCAACTTTTATTACGGCTAAATCAGTGCGGGAATCAGTACCGATTATCATGGCTTCTTCCTCATTTCCATCCCCTAAGGTTACTATAATCTTATCGGCACCTTTTACTACATGATTATTAGTTACAATATATCCAGCCTCATCAAGAATAACCCCTGATCCCGTACTTTCAGTATTTCTTTGGCTAAACCAATCTGAACTGCGGCTAAGATTAGTTATACCTACCACAGATGGGCTTACTTTAGTGGCCACATCACTTACCGTACCGGTAGAAATAATTTCTTCTTCGGTAACTATCGGCTTACTAGGAGTTAAAGTTTGATTTACAACTACAAATCCTCCTAATCCTAAAATAAAAAAGACTAAGAAAAACCACAAACCTCTTCTGAATTTGTGCTCCAAAGTAATTCCTCCTCTTGCTCTATTGGAATTATTTTGAGCAACATTCAGAAAGGGTATACTCAAAAAAAGAAAGAGGCATTAAAACCCCTTTCTTACTAATTCTTAATTTTTCATTTTTAAAAAATTCATCAGCCAACCTTAGCTCCTAGACTATTTAGCTTATCCTTAATATCTTCATAGCCTCTGAAAATATGAATAGCGTTTTCTATAGTAGTTTCGCCGCGAGCTGAAAGAGCTGCTAAAATCAAGGCGGCACCGGCTCTCAAGTCGGTAGCCTTAACTGTCGCACCATACAGATGTGAAATTCCTTCAATAACAGCCGTATGGCCTTCTACTTTAATTTTAGCTCCCATTCGTTTTAATTCATCTACAATCTGAAAACGGTTTTCAAACACATTTTCCACAATAACACTAGAGCCCTTAGCCAAGCAAAGCAGGGACATCATCTGGGATTGCATATCAGTAGGAAAGCCGGGATAAGGTAAAGTCTTAATATCAATAGGAGCAATTTTTTTACTGGCCCGAACCACTACTCCATTATCGGTATTTTCTACTATAGCACCAGTTTCTTGCAATTTAGCAATAACCGGATGGATATGAGTCGGGATAACATTTTCTACTAATATCTCACCTTTGGTAATAGCGGCCGCAATCATAAAAGTTCCGGCTTCAATACGGTCAGGTATAATACTATAACGGCCACCCTTTAATTCGGTTACCCCTTCTATTTTGATAACATCAGTACCGGCACCTCTAATTTTCGCGCCCATGGAGTTTAGAAAATTAGCTAAATCCACAATTTCCGGTTCTTTCGCGGAGTTTTCAATAACCGTAATGCCCGGCGTTTTAGCCGCCATCATCATAATATTTTCGGTGGCGCCTACACTGGGGAAATCCAGATATACACTGGCCCCGCTGGGATTTTTAGCCCGGGCATATATATAGCCGTGTTCTATTTCTATATCGGAGCCTAAAGCCTGAACCCCTTTAATATGCAAATCCATAGGACGAGAACCAATATCACAGCCTCCCGGCAGTGATATAACGGCTTCGCGTTGACGGCCTAACATCGCCCCTAAAAACAGGTTAGAGGCTCTTAGCATTTTAGCTAATTCATAAGAGGTTTTACTTTTTAAATCACCTGCGGGAGGACATATAGCTAGACTCCCATCCTCTTGCCAAGCTGTTGCTACGCCTATTTCATTTAGTATTTCAATCATTACTTCTACATCTCGGATTCGGGGTAAATTATCTAAAATAATCTGCCCATCTGCGAGAATACTAGCTGCCATTAGTACAAGTCCTGCATTTTTGGCCCCACTGACACGCACCTGACCATGTAAGGGATGTCCTCCCTCAATTTTCAAAGTACTCAGCAAAATCTACACCTCTCGCCCTATTAATAATTTTGTAAACTGTGGTAAAGCTGAACCAATCAGGTTCTTAGCGTCCGTTAGTCCCGCTTGCAAAAGCGGGAGTATTAGGGACGGTTAGTACGTGGTAAAAACTATTAGCAAATGTATCAAAGCTGATACCTAATGCTTTTTCTATAGCTTGGGATACGCTATTTCCCCCAGCTAAATTTTCTAAAATAACAAATAGCATATCTTCGCCGTAATTATCAGCTATAAACTCAGCTGCCTTTAGTGACTGCCAATAAGCTATCCCTTGATCCAGCTGGTCAAAATTTCTATCTAATTCCTTAAACTCATAATACTCTACCGATTTATTTTGCGGTTGTGTAAATTGAAACCCTGTTATTTTCTTCTCTACATATTGAGCAATTCCTTCTGTCCACCATCGATTATAATTGCCTTTAGTAATATCATCAACTAATAAATGAGCAAATTCATGTACCATAGGACCGTCTTTATAAAACTCATCATCTATTTTACCTGTAACCCATTGACTAGGGGATAAAATTCGAATAGATCCGGCCCAATATACTCCCATAGCCTTTTCATCCTTGTCCCAACCAAAGCTCTTAGCTAGACTAACGGTATCAGGATAAACCACAATAACCGTTTTCTGAGCAGGAGTGTAGCCGAATAACTGGGTTACCTCGGTATAGCTCTTTTCTGATGCTGATGCAATAGTATCAATATATTCTTCATCTACCGGTGTATACTTGATAATAAAATGTTCGGTCTGGGTTTCACTAAACCCTGCGGTACGTAAGCTGATTTCTTGCCCTACCATAGCCCGCATTACAGCTTGACTATTCTTAGCCAGGACCAAAGTTAGTATTAAAATAATAATTAAAATTAAGCTGGTTACTTTAGCCGAACTAATATCTCTTATTCCCAACACTTTATATCACTCCCCTCCGTGACCCATTATACTATCAATAGGTTTAGGAGAGGGAAAGTAAATAATGGTACTTATTCCTTCAAATATTCGGTTACTGCTATTCCTGCCATAACCCCATCCCCAACTGCAGTTGCTACTTGACGGGCTTGTTTTACTCTAATATCCCCCGCCGCAAAAACTCCGGAGATTGTAGTTTCCATTTTCTCATTAGTAACTATATATCCATCTTCAGTAGATAAAATGCCTCCTAAAAATTCAGCAGCTGGAACTAAGCCTATACTTATAAATAGGCCTTCTACCTGAAGTTCTTCCTCGGTTCCAGATATTACATCTTTTACAATAAGGGTATCCATAAGGTTATTACCCATAATACGAGTTATCACCTTATTTAATTTCAATTCAATATTGTCAGTCGCTTTCAATTTATCCACCGCCGACGGATTAGCTCTAAACTCGTCCCTTCTATGAATAAGGTAAACCCGGGAGGCTATTCCTGCTAAGTATAGAGCCTCCTTAACTGCCGAATCCCCTCCTCCCACTACGGCCACCGCAGCATTATGGAAAAAGGCCCCATCACAGGTAGCACAGTAAGATACCCCGCGGCCGGCAAAATCATTTTCACCTAATATCCCTAACTCTTTTCTCTTGGCCCCTACCGCAATAATTACCGCCCGGGCAATATACTCATTGCCACTGGAAGTTATCACCTTTTTGCCTTCAGGTACATTTTCCAAACTAATTACTTCTTCCAGCCTTAATTCAGCCCCAAATCTTTCGGCTTGTTTGTGAAAATTCTCCATTAGATCGGCTCCATTTATGCCGAAAGGAAACCCGGGATAATTATCAATCAAATCGGTTATAGCAGTATTGCCTCCGATTACTCCTGCCTCTAAGATCAGGGTTTTTAGTTTAGCTCTGCCGGTATATATAGCGGCACTAAATCCGGCCGGGCCACTGCCAATTATTATCACATCGTACACAGGCTTACTCCTTCCCTAGAATAATAAAAACCCTGACCCTAAGGTCAGGGTTAAAATCAGCTATCTAACGCAGGTATGACAGTGGGTTTCTAAATCCTCCATTGACCAGGACTTCAAAATGCAAATGAGGTCCGGAACTTCTGCCCGTTGATCCAACTGTAGCAATAGTTTCCCCCTGGCTAACCGTCTGACCCACTGATGCATTTAAGGTGTTACAATGAGCATACCTGGTAACTAATCCATTACCATGATCTATAATTAAAAATCTACCATAATTACCTTGCCATCCTGCAAATGTCACTGTCCCGGATTCAACCGCCTTTATAGAGGTCCCACTTTTATTGGCAATATCTACTCCCGTATGGGTACCTGCAAATCTCTTGGTAATACTGCCGCTAACCGGCCAGTCTAAGTTGCCGGAACCGCCAGTTCCACGAGAAGCTACCGTAACTTGATTACCTTTTACAATAATCTTATCCACGGCTTTTTCCAAAATAGTTTCTTTCTTAATCTCTCGTTCTTCTATAACTCCATTACGTTTAGTAGCTACATAAACTATGTGTTTTTCCCCATCCTTACCATTTTGCTTTACCCGCACACTATTGGCTGCGCTATTATCTACTACTACTTTGGTTTCAAAGGGAATCTTTTCTACCTTTTCCCCTTCCACTTTAGCTAAAACAGTAATATAGGGTTTACTTTTCACCAGGATTAACTCTTGCCCTAAAGAAAGGTTTTCCGTAGTCAATTTATTAGCTTGCACTATTTCATCTACATACATATCATTGCGGCGAGCAATTAACCATAAGGAGTCGCCCTCTTCAACAATATATTTTTCGGGATTTTTAGTTCCGGTAGTAATTAATGTATAAGCTTCATCCCCGGACATTACTTCATTAACTTCTACCATTTTTTCATTAATTTCGATGTCTTCTTCGAAATTAAGCTCAACTAATTTCTCCCCTTCGTCAAGTTCCCCAAAAGTATTCTTAATTTGGCTTAATAATTGTTCTGCGGTAGTTTTACTGTCAACACAAGCTACTATCTTGCCATCAACAACTAATTCTGCCCCCATAACCTTAAATTCCAAAACCTGCCGTAACTTTTCAGGCAAACTCTCCGTCTTAATAATAGAAGATCTCTTAACTAAACCTTTTTTAAATTCAACCTGACTAGCTATTTCTAAATCTTTATTACACTTTTGTTCTTCTTGCTGTTTAATTTTATTAATTTCTTGCTTAACTTGGTCCTGATTAACTACGGCAAACTTTACCTGTCCATCTACAATAAACGAATAAGCAGGAGTTTTAAAAACAAACGACCATAATAAACCAACTACTAAAATAAGGCTGATTCCGCCAATAACAGGGATAAGTTTCTTGTTCTGCATCAAATATTCCAACATAAGAAAAACTCTCCATTAAATTTTTTGTCAAATCCCTTTATTCTATCTTTAAGCATAAAAGTCCTTCTTCCTATTAGGTTTTTTTAAAAAGTTAATTTTCTAACTGTTTCTTGAGATCAAGAAAAATTGCTCCTTCAATCCTTTTTTTGTGCATATTACACGATACTCTATCCGGATTTTTAATGTTACCAGTAGCTTTAAAGTTATTAGCATGGCAACCCCCACCGCAAAAATTACGGGCCCAACATTTTAAGCACTCCTCTTTGGCTTGTATAGTACTATGGGCAAATAAGTGCCGAATTTCTTTATCTAAAGATAAGTCATCCACATTCCCCAGCAAAAACTCATCATCACCTACAAATTGATGGCAGGGATAGATATCACCTTCCGGAGTTACTACTAGATATTCTACTCCTGCTCCGCAACCGGTTTGTCTTTTCGCCAAACAAGGTCCTTTTTGCAGATTGAGATTATAATGGAAAAAGTGTACCTCTTGACCTTGGGCATGATAATTCCATAGCGCCTCCGTTAAATTTTCATATTCATTCAATACCCGGGGCAGGTCTGCCTCCTTAATAGCATATTCACTTCCCGCTCCCACTGCCGGTTCCAGTGACAAAGAATTAAAGCCTAAATCTACAATATGCTTAAGGTCTTGGCTAAAATCCGTATTTTCCCGGGTAAAAGTACCCCGGATATAATAGCTTTTGGGATTCTTAGCTGTCATTTGCTTAAATTTAGGCAAAATTTTCTCATAAGTACCGGTTCCGTCATTAAAAATACGGTTGCGGTCATTAACCTCCGGCCGTCCATCTAGACTTAAAACAATACTCAAGTCTTCAGCAATAATAAAATCCATAATTTCCTCATCCAACAAAGCTCCGTTAGTTGTTAAGGTAAAATTAAACTTTTTACCGGTTGATTTTTCTAACTCTCTACCATATGTAACTAATTCTTTAACTACGGCAAAATTTAAAAGTGGTTCCCCGCCAAAAAAGTCTACCTCTAAATTCTTTATTTCTCCACTAGCTTCCACTAAAAAATCTAAAGCTCTTTTCCCGGTGGAATAAGGCATTAAGCCTGCCTTTAAACCAAAATCTCCCTGGCTGGCAAAACAATAAGTACATTTCATATTACATACATGAGCAATATTTAAACATAGAGCCTTAACCGCCATTTGAGTCATGTCTACGAAAATATCCTCCGGCTCTGAAAAAAGGGTTTCATCTTCATAAGCACGTAAAAGCTCGGTTACGACTTCCTGCACATCTTCTTCTCCATATTTTATCAGGCAATTCTCCATAGCCCGGTAAAAATCACCCTTATATGCAATTAAATCCCCCACTAGTTCAAAGGCTATATCATCCAATACATGAATAGCACCGCTATTCACATCTAATAAAATATTTAAGTCATTCCATTTATACAAATGAATATTAGCTGCAAAATCATAACCTGCTAAATAATACACAGCTGGTCTCTCCTCCCCATAAAAAATAAAAAAGGGGGCTGCTTCGCCCCTTATATGCGGTTATTAATTTTTACAAGCTTGATTTCCTACTGTACAGGAGGTCTTGCAAGCTGACTGGCAAGATGTCGCACATTCTCTACAATTAATATCATTACCTCTTTTAAGATTAGGTTTAATTACCGTTATAATATGTTTACTCATATACTTCCTCCTTCCCCATAACTAATATATGTATAGATAAAAATTCTGGTTTTATACGCCTGTGGGTTATAACTTCACGCTCACTTTTTTATAATGGAGCACTTACAAGCACTACTGATCTCATGTTCGCTGCGCTCACCTTTTTATAATGGAGCGGGAGACGGGGGTCGAACCCGCGACACCCGGCTTGGGAAGCCGGTGCTCTACCACTGAGCTACTCCCGCATCAAAATTATTTTAGAACAAAATATAACAATAGTCAATTAAATCTAATATCCCCAAACTATTCTGTTTGAGGGGCATTACTGGGAGACATATTCCGCCCCCCGGGTAGTTAAAACGGTTAAAGATGATACATTGATGCGTAAATATTGCCGGCCATCTTCTTCATAAAGCTCTAAAACGCCAATAACTTCCACCCAATCATTTAGCGCCGGATTTTCTCCCTCCCAGGCAATTTCAAAGCCGGCATTGCCGTCCGTTCCGCAGCAGCCCGGACCATAGCGAATAACATAATAATAAATATCCCCGGTTTCCTCCCAGGTAAAAGAGTCAAAAATTCCCTCATACTTAATGGTTTTGCCCAAATAGTCCTCGGCATTCAAATAGATATCATTAATCTGGGCAATAAACAATTTCTCTCTAATCTCCACCAAATCTGAACCCGTATGATCAATAGGCGGCAGCACCCCATGCAGCGGCTCATCTGATGAAGCCGGAGAATCTATGGCTTGGGTACCGGCATTATTAGTCGCCGGAAGCGGCGATGATGTAGTTTGCTTAGCACAGCTAGGCAGTATCAGTATAAAAGCAATTACAATCAGTAGTATTATTTTTCTCATAGCCTAACCTCCCTTTTGAGTATGCTGACCAGCCAAAAGAGCATAAAGGCAATAATATTGATAATTACAACCGTAGCTCCGGAAGGGGTTCCATACATATAGGAAACTACGATACCCGAAAAAAAGCAGGTTATTGACACAACCGCCGAACATATAATCACCGTTTTAAATCGTTTACAAATACGCATAGAGGTCAAGGCCGGAAAGATGATAAGACTGGAAATAAGCAGGGCTCCCATCATCCTCATGCCCAAAACAATGGTAATTGCTGTCAAAAAGGCAATCAGCATGTTGTATATGCCGGTATTGGTTCCGGTAGCCTTAGCAAAAGTTTCATCAAAAGTTACCGCAAAGATCTTATTATAAAACAAGACAAAAAGCACCAATACCACAAGGGCAAGAATGACACTTAATTGCACATCATCCTTGCTCATAGCCAGAATGCTGCCAAATAAAAAGTTGCAAACATCTGTATTCATGCCCGTGGTCATAGATATAACCATGGCACCAATAGCCAGGGAACTGGTAGAAATCAACGCAATAGCCGCATCACCTTTAATTTTGCTGTTTTCACTGATGCGCAGCAGCATAAATGCTGCCAAAAGCACTACCGGAATAGAAACAGTTAACGGTGCGGCATTAAAGGCTGTAGCAATTGCCAAGCTTCCAAATCCCACATGAGACAAACCGTCACCAATCATGGAATACCTTTTAAGCACCAGGCTTACACCTAGCAAGGCAGCACATAGGGAAACCAGCAGGCCGACAATTACCGCGCGAACCAAAAACGTATAAGAGAACATTTCCCCCAAGATCTCAAACATTCTGTGCACCTCCCAAAAAATTAGCTCCGATACTAGACCTTTTGTATTCGTCTGCCGTACCAAAAAAAGCTTGGGCATTTTTCAGATGTAAGATGGTGTCGGCATACTTGACTGCACTGTTAATGTCATGAGATACCATGATAATGGTAATACCGATTTCCTGATTTATCTTTTCAATAAGCCCATACAACTCTTGGGTAACCAGGGGGTCAAGTCCCGCCACCGGCTCATCTAAAAGCAAAACCTTTTGCGTAGCACAAAGGGCCCGGGCCAGCAGTACACGCTGCTGCTGGCCTCCGGATAGTTCCCCATAGCACCGATTGCGTAAATCGCCAATGCCAAGAAGCTTCATATTTTCTTCTGCAGTCAGCTTATCCCTTTGGGCGTAGAAGGGACGAATCCCGCGCATACTAAGTCTTCCTGATAAGACAATTTCGTAGGCACTAGCGGGAAAATCCTTTTGGGCCGGGTTTTGTTGAGGCAAATAGCCAATTTCATTGGCCTTTAATCCGTCTCCAAAAGACAATTTCCCCTGGAGAGGCTGCTTCAAACGAAGCAGCCCTTTAATCAAGGTACTCTTACCCGAACCGTTTTCACCCACAACACACATGTAATCCCCTGAGTTTACCGTGAAGTTAAGCCCGCTGACCACAGTTTTTCCATCATAACCGAAGGAAGCATTCTTACAGGTAATCAGCATTATTTCAAGGCCTCCTTCAAGCTCTCTACATTCTTAGTCATTAAATCCAAGTAGCTGACGCCCTTTTCAAATTCGGACTTGGTAATATTGTGGCAAGAATGTAATAGCTGTTTAACCGCCCCGGTGGCCTCGCAGATGGTATCAGCCATTTTTTCATTAGATAATTCTATATGGAAAATTACCGGAATATTTTCCTCTTTTACTTTGTCAATTAAAAAAGCTACCGTTGCCGCACTAGGTTCCGTTTCGGTGGAGCAACCGGGGAAAGCGGCAAAATAATCAAGGCCATAAGTATCTACCAAGTAACGAAAGGGAAAGCGGTCACCAAATACCAAGGTCTTGCGGTTGCCTTCCACTACAGCCTGGCGAAAAGCCTTATCCAGCTCCTTCAGCTTTTCCAGGTAAGCCGTGGTATTCTGCTTATATTCGGCAGCATGGGCAGTATCTATAGCGCAAAGTTGCTCAGACAATGCCGCTACAATTTTTATGGCATTTTGAGGTGAAGTCCACACATGCTCGTCATATTCACCATCATGGCTATGGTCATGACTGGCAAGTGCATCTTTTATAGCTTCTGCCGCAGCATCGGCTGGGTAATAGGTAGGTGCCCAGTTTTTGACCTCAATTAGCGCCTCTATGCTCTCACTGCCATAACGCATATGGAAGTGCGCCAATTCTTCTTCATGGACGTCATGATCTTCATGGCCTTCGTGGTCTTCATCTGGGATTGACTTAATTTTATGGTCGTTAAAGGCCAAATAAGTGGGCATGTTTTCAACAATCTTAGTAATTTGATAGATATACCATACATTAGTAATTTCGTTCTCATCATTATATACCGGACGATACTCAACGTAAGAGTAATTTCCAGTCATACTGGCAGTATCAGTATAAACAGTCAACTTGTCATCAGTAATATCGATAGATTTATATTCTGTAGCACGTTTTTCCAGAAAAGCGGCTTTTTCCTCTGCAGCAGTAGTTTCGTTTTTTTCAGCACTAGCTGCAATATATTCATCCAGGGTGCCATCCGCAAAATACGGCAAGACCGATTGCCAATCACCGGCGAAGTCAGCTAAAGGGCGGGCTTCTATATCTTCCTTATGGATGGCATCACCGTGTCCGTGGTCATGTCCATGGCTATCCTCCATGCCCTCTACAATTTCTTCTTCAACCGTGTCAACCAAATCCATAAGAGATACGATTTTTATATTGCTGGTATCCATGGAATCTAAAATGCCATCTATCCAAGTATCGGAATCTCCGCCCACATAGATGAACATATCGCAATTTTGTATCTTAATGATATCCTGGGGAGTAGGTTCAAAAGAGTGGCTTTCAGCACCAGGCGGCAACAGCATGGTCAGTTCTACCTTGTCACCCGCGATTTCCCGGACAAAATCATATGGGGGGAAAATGGTGGCAACCACACTGACCTTATCCTGGTTGCCAACCGTAGTATTGCTGGGAGTGCAGGCAGCTAAAAGGGTTGCCATCACTACCAGTGACAGCACAAGCAAAATAATTCTTTTCATAAGATAAACCTCCGTATGGTCTTAAATTTGTGCGCAAAAAAGCAAGGCCCTACTGCCGTAGATAATAGGTACAGTATTTCCTTGCCGAAGGTTATCTCAATTGTTCATGCGTACTTTTAAAGAAATTAAATCTGTGGTAAATGGACTTGGCTCGTTCTTCTTCAGGGTAAGAAGGCAGGTCTGCCCAGTGCGCCCCACTAAAAAAATAGCAGCCGTACCTGCAGTTCCAAACATTTTAAGAATTAAGGCAGCAGATCCTATTTGGGCGCAGGTTACACAATGCTTACCTGCACAATCGTGGTCGGCGTGAGTTATAATAAAAAGGCTGGAAAAAAAGGCCACCAAAACAAATGCTAACAGCACCAAAACGGCCATCCGTCTTTTTATGCCTGCATGGCAATTCATATCGGGTTCCTCCTTCCAGAATTATTTTTCCCTATTCACTTTATAGAGCAATTCCCGCATTTTCCATAAAATATGGTCTTGCCGGTATTTAACTCAAAATTATGGCTATCACCCATATGGTGGGCCAGTTCATCAATGACATTACACTGAGTATGGAATAACTCGCCACATCCCTCACATTTGAGATGGTATTGTGTATGTGAAGTATTATCCCTATCAATATATTGAAAGCAAGCACCGGTAATACCGTCAAGTAAATATTTTTTCACTTGCCCTTCCCGGACTAAATTATCTAGGTGCCGATATATGGTCGTAATTCCCATAGAGGTATTCTGCGTCCGAAAAAACTCTGCGATTTGATTTACGGTCACATGATTTCCTTTTTGTGAAATAATATATTCAAAAATAGCTTCCCGTTGTCTGGTCTTATAGTAGGTTGGCCGCCCCATTTTATCACCCCTTTGCGCCAATTCGAAAATCATTTTCAGATTACTATAAAAAGATACCAAAATCAATGTCAATATGAAAATCTTTTTTAAAATAGTTTTAAACTAGCAATGGCTCCTGCGCTACTTACCTTAATTATTTTATACCTGGCAGGAATAGGGGTATTCTTCCTCATTTCCCAATCTCCTTACCCAAAAATGCAGCAGCCTTTAGCTACTGCGAACTTTAACTTTCCCCTTTTATCAATAAAAAAGCCACGTTTTCCATGAGTGTAATGACAAGAAAAAACGCAGCATATATATACCAGTACTATTCGTATTGGCTTACTTAGCCCAAAATGACTTCAACAATTCCACGTATTGCGCGGAATGCATCAAACTTAGCTCACCATGTTTCATTTCTGGGGCAATGTATATTTCACTGTCTTTAATTGCTTGGTGCAACCGTTGGGCAGACTTCTTCATAACTCCGAGTTCTTTTTCTCCCACCATAATTAAGGCTTTGGCCTTGGTATCAGCAATACTTGGTTTTAAGCTATAATTGCTGTTGCTTAGGGTGATATTGACTAGTGATTGCTGGGATATTTTTAAACTATCCTGATAATACTGTTCATACCTATCAGCAGGGATAAAAAGCGCTTTAGCCTGCCTTTGGGAAAACCACCTTTTCCTAGCCAATTTATAAAAAAGTTTGTATAGGGGAATGACCATAGCAGCAGTTCCTTGGATTGGATATACTAAGGCGCTTTCCATAATTGCATATTCGGCTATACTGGCCCGACGGGACAAAACCTCTGCAACAATCTGGGCACCAATTGATAAGCCACCCATAGCAAACACTTTACCGTTACACTTGGTGTCAATATAATCTATCAGTTTTCCGGCCGAATCCTCAATGCTTATAAAGGTTTCATCACCATTCTCACCATGACCGTCAATAATAGGTGTGACTACATGAAAATCAGCCCGAAGCTCTTCCAGAACACTTTGCCAAGACCAAAAAGACAAACCCCCACCGTGTAACAAAATAATTGTAGGCTGGTATTTATTTGGTGTTTCCTTAAATATCATTTCTTTATTCTTTCCCAGGGCATAAATAATCTATATTCCCTGTTCGACCACTAACTTACAAATAATCCCAAGGGTGTGTTTTGCTTACATTATACAATAAAAAATAGCTAATCGCATTCTGCCATCAGCTTTTCTTGCTAATTATTAAACTCTTAAATTTCTTAGGGCTAAGACACTTTTCTGCCAGCAACGTGTCAGCCAACAAACGCGCGCTGGCAGCATCAATAGTATTCATCTCTTTAATGGAGCGCAACACCGCCGCTGCTGCCATCTGTTGAAATCCGCTCTCCATGTACACCGCAGCCAAAGACAGTAAAACCCGGGGACTATCTATATAATTGTAAACATACAGTACCTTTTCAAATAAATCGAACTCCCCGCTATCGAGGATTAGGTTCAGCAGTTGCGAAAAAAAGCTCAATAGCTCCTGGGGATCTTCCCCTTCCAGCAAATTTTCTTCCTGACCGTTTAGAATGCTCAATATCTGACTGCTAACCAGCCGGCCAGGACTTCCAAATTGCTTTCCTACTGCTTCCACAGCTTCCCGGGCATCTTCGCTGCCCGCCGGTTTACTGATAAGGATAGCGGCCAATAGCATCAAGGCACTCTCCTTGCCTGCATAAGCCAATACTTGGGGATATACGTTACAATTCAATGCCTTTTTCAGCCAACTGCACGCCTGTTCATAGTCTTGCGTATAAAAGCAATACTTGCCTGCCAGCATAGCTACTTCCATTTCATAGCCACCGGCCTTAGCTAAAAAGTCCAAATGCTTTTTACCGCCGGAATACAAGCGCTGGGAAAGCAGAATGTCGGTGAGCAAAATTTGATTGGGTACATGATTAAGATCTGCAAAGAACCTTCCCAGATTGGCCTCGATATCGGCAGGCTCCATCATCATTTGCCGCCAGGCTTTAGCCACACCGTATAATGCACTGTAAAGCCGATTATCGACCCCGATGGCTTTGATATAACAATCCGCCGCTTTAGGGTAATGGTGCTGGCGTTCGTATATTAGTGCCATGGATAACAGAGGGCGTATCGTGGCACAGCCATCGGAAAAGCGTAAAGTCGGGTGCGGTTCCCCCATGGCTATGGCCTTTTCAAAACTTTCCAAGGCCAGTGTATCACGGCACCAATCCATATAAATCAAACCTTTTAGAAATTCCATATCCGTACAACCCGGAAAAATGCCCAGCCCTTCATGGAGAGTTCTAATGGCATCGGCATACAGCCCCAGACTGTAATAACACATGGCACTACGAAACAGGAGATGAGGGGCATAAGCTTCATAGCGGCTGTAGTACGAGCGAGCCTGATCAAAAAATTCCAGTGCCCGGCGATAATCTTTTTGGGCCATATATTCATTGCCGAGATTGAAAAGAGTAAAGGGGTTTTCCGGTTCCCGGGCCAGCTCTTCCAGCAGCAGGGGAAGGTTGCGGCTGCGCTTATCCTTTTGCGCAACTACGCTATCCAGGTAACCAAGATGGTGAATTCCAATATCGGTTATGGCAAAACGACCTGACAAAGCTACCTCGTTCATACTGGTAATCTGTTCATGAATATCCCCTTTGAAGCGATAAATATTATTATTTCTTATCAGCCTTAGGGCGCTGTGGCATGTATACTGTTTGCTGTTGTTTTCTCCCACATAGTTATAAACTTTAAAATGCGCACCATCTAAATCAGTAGTACGAATGAATTCTAACAGTTTTTCTTCATCCCCCCGTACCAGTCTTTCATCCGCATCCAGCAGCAATATCCATTCACAGCCGGCCTGAGCCATGGAATAATTGCGCGCATTGCTGAAGCTGCCATCCCACGGATAGATAAAGATTTTAGCACCGTAGTGTTCGGCTATGGAAATAGTATTATCACTAGAACCAGTGTCTACAATAATAATTTCATTCACTAAATCCTGTACACTAAGCAAACAATCTTCCAGCATGTTTTGTTCATCTTTAACAATCATACAAAGACTTATACCAGGTTTAGTTGATAAAATAAGTCATCACCCTCTTTTTTAAAGCAGGTTGCCGCCTTGCCGACAACCTGCTTCTATATTATGAATTATATTAAGCCTGGGCATTAAAATATGCGCTGAAAGTAGCCGTTTCTACGCCTAAATTATATTGCAGCCGGATATAGTGGGCAAAGTTGCTTATGGCAATATAAAAGTTTTCGTTAGCTCCAATCAATTGGTTGCTATAAAATGGGTCGTCTATATAATTGCTATCATCGGTGGTAGGACTAATCTGCAATGAAATGGTAATGGGAGTGGCTCCTTCATTATAAATAAAAATCGAGGCCACCTTTAATGTGGAAATATCAGTATCTGGGAACACCAATCCGGTACCGGTAACCACCATACTGGTTACCGCATCGGAGGTAAAACTGTTAGCCCCAATATTCACGGTACCTGCCACCGTCAGGCTGGCATTACCAATAGTCACCGGAGCGGTGATTTCCGATACTGTTACTGTACCTGCCACTGTTAGGCTGGCATTGCCAATAGTCACCGGGGCAGTGATTTCCGATACTGTCACCGTACCTGCCACCGTTAGGCTGGCATTACCAATAGTGACCGGGGCGGTGATTTCCGATACTGTTACCGTACCTGCCACCGTCATCCTGGCATTGCCTATAGTTACCGGGGCAGTAATTTCCGATACTGTCACTGTACCTGCCACCGTCAAACTGGCATTGCCGATAGTTACCGGGGCAGTGATTTCCGATACTGTCACTGTACCTGCCACCGTCAGGCTGGCATTACCGATAGTTACCGGGGCAGTAATTTCCGATATTGTCATCGTACCTGAAGCAACAGAAACTAATAAATTATCAGCAGCATCCATTTGCAGTGCTTTTGTTACGTTACCTGGCGCTTGTGCAAATATAGTTGTTTTCAGTTCACTGGCAACGGTATTAAACACAAGATTATTCATAGTTTTATCTCCTTTATCCAAAATAGTAAGTTGTTTAGCTATTTTAAGCTCTAATGAGCGACATAGCTTGATACTTAGCTGGATACAGATTTACTTGAGTAAATAATTGTGAGTCTGCATCTGACACCAGATGCGTGCATGAACAGATTCTCCTGCTAAAGCAGGCTGAATGCGGACACGCATATATTTAGCAAACAGATAAGGAGTAAGCGCTTCCATGGAATGGGCCTCTTCCAGCCACCCGGTTTGTTTGTCATCTATAAAGTGAACTCCATCCGGACTTATCTGTAAATTATAGCTAAAGCTATGGATTCCTGTATTCTCAATAAAAAAGGTAATTTTCCTCGCCTGGGAAACCTCTAGGCTCGGAGAAAATAATGCCGGGTCGTTTCCTGCTACTTCCCAAATATGCTCACAAAAAATATTTTCCACTATTTCACGGGGGCTGGGAGGAAGCGGTTTTTTACAGTAACTGATACTTATATAGGGAAGGAAACCGGCTTGATTGGAAAAAACTACAACTCCCTCGGCATTTTCCCGGTCAGCCATCAGGGAAAAACCCCAGGTAGTAATACATTTGTTTTGATTTTCTCTTATAAACTGGGTAATATCACAGATGGCATAATGTCTTGGCTTTTCCACACACAACGCAGCTATAGGCCCAGGCTGAACATCTGGCTTGGTTATCCAATTAACGGTAGTGCCATTAAATGGCTCAGCATTGGAGTAAATCTGTATGCGCTTAGCCCTGCAATGTGCATGGCACACAAACAGATGCAGCCGGGCCTTTAGAATTTCATAATGGGGCGGCAAGTCAAAAGCGGTAAATTGAAGCAAACCTATGTTTTCGGCGGGAAAACATAGGGGCTTTGCCACAGACCGCTTAAAAGGGAAACCTCCTGAAAAGCCTACCACAATAATTGGTGAATGAGCATAATTTACACAGGGATTAAGTTCAGATACATAAACGGCTTCACCGGCAGTTATTATTTTTTTTGACATAGCTGCAACCGTCCTTTTAAATAATTTACTCTCATGATTATGCACGTCCGTTATAATAGGCAACCACACTAGTACTGCTGGAAGCCTGTATTCTGATACGGGCATATTTTATGGGAATAGTAACTGCTCCAATAGCATTATTTCCTGAAGTTATACCTTGGGGAGTAGTATGATCAATATAAAAGTTGGCATCATCTACAGGCGCTATCTGTACAGTTATGGTAATGGTGCTTGCGCCGGTGTTGCGGACAAAAAAGCTGTTTTGACTGTAATTGGCAATATTTCTGGTTAGCACGTAGTTCGCGCCGGCGGGAACCGTCTGGTTAAAGCTCTCCTCGACAAACCCCATACTGCTGATGGCAACAGAATCCTGAACCCCGTTTAAATTACGAATATCCAGATCGGCAGCAGTGACAGTAACTGAATCCAGCGCATAATTTAAAGCACGAATATCCAAATCGGTAGCGGTAATAGTAATAATACTTAAAGGAGAAAACAAAAATAGACCATTTTCATCCACAGCCACCGGTTTATATTCACTGCCATGGATACCATAAAAAGCTGCATGCAATTTCTTGGCAGTGTTATTAAAGACCAGATTATTCAAAGGTCATCACCGTATTTCTTCAAAAATTTCTATCAGCAACTGGTCACCGATCAGGTTTGACCGAAATAATACACGGTAACATTGGCCAGAAGAATAGCAGATACTCTGATCCGTGCAAATCTCATCAGCCTACTGGGCTGAAAGATTAGCGTATTGCCGCCGATCAAACTATAGGAAACACCGTCATTAACATAATAGTTGTCACTGTTTATGGGGGCAATCTGCAAGGTTACTGTGACACTAACACTAAGCGCACTATTATTGCGTACATAAAAGGTGCTTTTACTATAAGGGCTGGTATCAGTGGCGAGGAAATTTCTGGTTGAAAGAGCTACAATTACGCCAGATTCACTAGCCTCCACAAAAGAGTTATCATATAAATTCAGATTGTCACGTATTCCGGATAGGTTGCGTATATCCAGATTAGATACGGTAATAGATGCACTATCCCGGCTCTCCTCAAGATTGCGTATATCCAGGCCCTCAGCCTCCACCGCAATAGTCAGATCCGGGGATAAGATCATTTGGCCAATATTGTCAGTTACAACCGGAGTAAAAGCTTCATTAGGTTCAGAATGCCCATAACCCGCCATTAGCAAATGTTTTACCTGGTTATTGAAAATATGGTTGTTCATAGTCAAAGGTGCGCTCCCTTTTTACATCAGTTTGCATTGGTCAGATTTTGCTTTAGTTTTATTGGCAAGTTTATGCTCAATAATGAATAAAAATATTACATTAGCATTATATGCCAGCAATTAAATAATGTTATGTAACCTGTAAATAAATAGAATTTGACCCGGTAATCTTATAATTATCAGAA
>JAEWZB010000065.1 GCA_023395515.1 Bacillota bacterium | reverse complement strand
CTTCAGTTTGTTTTTCGTCTATGATTATGGCATTAATATTAGATTGAATATTACGGCGCGCTACTTCATCCGGACGAAAAGATACTTGCTTAGGGCTAAAATTGCTAAACAAGATTACGATGGTAATCGAGAAAAAAAGCAAAACTCCTAACACCTTTTGGGTATTAGGGTGGGTCAGAAAAGACTTAATCTTTAGCCATATATAATTGAAAAAACTTTTAATCCTCATGCTGTTGCTCCTTAACTAGCCTTAGCGCATTATTTAATTACTATCTGCTTCAAAAACCTCATAAGCATCAATAATTTTTTGTACTAAAGGATGTCTGATAACATCATCTTTAGTCAAATATTCAAAAGAAACTCCTTTAACCTTTTTAAGAATCTTTTGCACTTCGATTAGTCCGGAAAAGTCTTCCTTAGGTAAATCTACTTGGGTAATATCACCGGTAATTACCGCCTTAGAACCGAACCCCAGTCTGGTTAAAAACATTTTCATTTGTTGAGAAGTTGTATTTTGAGCTTCATCGAGAATTATGAAGGCATCATTTAAAGTTCGTCCCCGCATATAAGCTAAGGGGGCTACCTCAATAACGTTTTTCTCCATGTAACGTTGGGTTACCTCTACGCCTAAAATATCAAACAAACTATCATACAAAGGACGTAAATAAGGGTTAACTTTCTCAATTAAGTCCCCGGGCAA
Organism: Bacillota bacterium; assembly: GCA_023395515.1. Lineage (GTDB taxonomy): Bacteria > Bacillota > Syntrophomonadia > Syntrophomonadales > Syntrophomonadaceae > JAAYRQ01. The sequence goes on along the minus strand of JAEWZB010000065.1, from coordinate 26,724 downwards.
AAACCCTAACTTTTCTCCGGCTTCCACCGCGGGTCTAACCAGAATAATTCGTTCCACCTCTTTATTTTTAAGGGCCCGCACCGCCATTACCACGGCCAGATAAGTCTTGCCCGTTCCGGCCGGGCCGATACCGAATACTACATCATCCTTAAGTATTGCTTCAATATATTTTCTTTGTCCGATAGTTTTAGCCTTAACCGTCTTACCCCGAACCGTTTTTAAAATAGGGCCTGATACGATATCCTGATGCTTAGTTTTATCGCCTCTCCTGATCAGGGTAAGCATGTAGTTTATATTATTAATGTTAAGTTGCTCTTCATTTTCCACCACATCCAAGAGACTATGGATTAACTCATAAGCCTCCTGAACATGTTCTTCTTCGCCCCGTATAAATATATCACTGCCTCGGGCATAAACTTCAGCATTACATAAATCTTTTAAATGCTTAAAATTCTCATCGCCTGCGCCAAAAAAAACTGCCGCCTTTCGATTATCGCCGATTGAAATCTTTAATTCATGTTCTGCCAAATACCACAGTCCTCCTATATTACTAATATCTAAACTATTATAGCATAAGAAATACAGCAAATACGAGTTAATCCTCAACATTTAAAGGTTCTGGTACCGCAATATTTTCTATAGTTTCTACCGCTACCTTGACTCTTAAAATAGGGTCACTAGGTGCAGATAATACTTCATAACTTTCATTAATAACCTTTTGTCCCGGGGGAAGCTTATTTTTCAAACTATTAATTGCCTTGGCCTGGGCTATTTCTGTCGCTTCTTTTTCGGTGTACTCATTTACCTGTTTAACCTTTTCCTGTTTTATTTCTTTAACTACCCCAAAGCTACCTAAGGGAGTGCTTAGTTCTTTTTTAGTAACTTTTTCCTCAGCTAAGGAGAAGTCGTGGGGATAATTACCCTTAATCTTAAATATTTTCCACGGAGTTTCTAAAAATATTCGGGTTTGCTTTTGTCCGGAAAGAAAAATCTTTTCTGATCTTAAATTACATTCTCCATAACCTTCATACCAGACCCGGGCCTTAACATCACCTCTGGCTCTAACTAGATAAGGTTCTTCCTCTTCCTGCCCTTCAGGCTTTACCAAATAAGGGTTTTCTTCGGGAAATACTATACCTGATATTAAAATATCTCCTTTAGCCACAACTGCTCCCTCTTTAACATTAGCTTGCCCGGCCAGGATTAATAATTCTTCTACTATTCCATCCTTTTCTGCTACTATATGGCACGGACCGGTAATTTCTTTTTTGGGCAAAACCTTTTCCACCACTTCAATATTAGCTTTAACTCCCCTTATATCAACCTTGACATAAGATAAGTTACTTATATCCCGTAACATAGCTTCTTCCACCTGATTGCGGCTAAAGCTCCATTTAGCTGCCCCTTGGTAAACTCCATACTTAGCCGCGGTAACTAAAATTTGATTATTAGTTATATTTTTGTTGCCGGAAACTTCTATAAACCAAACAAATGAAGACATAAGATAAAGGGCCAGAATAAAAATAAGACCGCCGGTAAGAAAGCCGATCCTTCTTTTAACTACCGTTTTGAAAAAGGGTAAACCTCTTTCACTGACAATTTCGATTTCATGACCACTTTCATCAGCAATACTTTTTAAGGCTTCCCAACCGCTATTTCTTACCTTAAATTGAATATTATCATTAACCTTCTTTATTCCCCAGATATAAATACCGCGAGCTAAAGCCATATTTATGACTCTTTCCTGCTTCTTGCCTTTAAGATTTACCTTAATTATTCCACTTATTTGGTCAAAAAACTTATTGCTCACAGTTTCCCTCCTAATCCATAAACTTAATAGACTTTACCTCTCCGGTAATTTTCATTTCTTCCGGCATTAAAACATTAATCTCCAAGTTTTTTCCTTCAACTTCCAAAAATCCCCGGCTTAAATTTACTCTTAAACGGTTTAGCCCGTACTCAATTATTCCGCGATGGTTTTCCAGGTATAGTTCATTTCTGCCTATGATAGTTACCTTGGGCAGATCTAAAACCAGGTCTTTAGGAATCTCCAAAAATTCTGCCATCACCCGGCTAATAGCTTCTCGTTTCTTTTCCATAGTCCCACCTCCATATAAGAACAATAATTTTGCCTATTACCAAAATATATGCCTTACTCTTCCCGCAAATTCATAAACCCGGAGAGACGGGTTTAGGTGACGAGAAAAATAAGTAAGGAAGAAGGTAGATAGGTGTAGGGGCAGTCTTGGACCGCCAGTAGATAGGGGAATGTAGGGGCAACCTGTGGTCGCCAGTTCCATAAAATATGCCTCTGCACCGGTAAACAAAATGTCTTATGCCGGCGCCAGGAAATTATAGTAATATGATATATACATATATGATTTAGTTACGGGAGGTATGAAAGAATGGCAAAATCGCACAAATGTGCCGAATGTGGTTTTAGAAAACATGCGGAATCTAACCCGGATTCTTTTAAAGCTAAGCTTTGGAAGTGGCATACCAAGTGGTGTCCAGGATGGAAGGCTTATCAAAAAAGCCTGGAAGTTAAATAATATAGTGCTGGTAACGAAGCCGGGGCGGCACCAAGACCGCCCCCTACATCTGTGTTTTACATGGTATATTTTACACCTAACCCCTAGCCCTCCGTTGCCTCAGAAAGCTATGCTCTCTAAGTAAAGCTGCTTGATTTTAGCGGTAAAAGCCTACCCCTAACCCCTCACCAACTTACAGCCAGCCGATTCTTTTGGCTTGGAAGGTCAATTCATCTCTAAAATCCGGATGGGCAATTCTAATCAATTCCTCAATCCTCTGGGCTACTCCCTTAAATCTAAGATTAGCTACTCCATATTCAGTTACTACATATTGCACATCATTACGGGAGGTGGAAACAATAGTTCCAGCCGGCAGGAATGGTACTACCCGGGATTTTATTTTGCCCTCACTATCTTTAAAAGTTGAGTTAAGAGCAATAATACTTTTGCCCCCTTTAGACATTAAGGCTCCTTGCACAAAGTTATTTTGGCCTCCGGTTCCGCTGTATTGTTTTTCTCTTATGGATTCGGCGGCGATTTGGCCGGTTACATCGATCATAAGGGCATTATTGACGGATATTAAATTATCATTTTGGGCAATAACATAAGGGTTATTATTATATTCGACTTCGGTGAATAAGAAAGTTTCATTATGGTTTACATAGTCCCATAATTCTTTATCACCTACACAAAATGTAGCTAAAACTTTGCCGGGATAAAAATTCTTTTTGGAACCATTGACAACCCCTGACTCTATTAATTCTTTAAACGACTTTTGCACCACTTCACTATGCACGCCTAAATCTTTTTTATCCTTTAAAAAATAACCTATAGCATTAGCTAAGCCGCCTAAGCCTAATTGAATAGTAGAACCATCAGGAATCATATCCGCAATATAATGGGCTATTTGCTTTTCCACCTCGGTTATGGGAATATCAGGTATTTCAAATAGATCAGCATCAGTCTCCAGTATTAAATCAACTTCTGATACATGAATTTTAAGATCATCCCCTACTAACCATGGAGTTCGGGGATTTACTTCTGCTATAACTAAATCAGTCCTGTCTATAGCTCTTTTAGGCATTAGCCCTCCAAAGCTGGAACGGTTCATATACCCGTTCTCATCGGGAGGAGTAACTACCATAGCCGCCACATTAGCCTTACGGGCATCCTGCCAAACTGCTAATTGATTAAGATGAACCGGTATATATTGAGCAGTTCGCCACTCCAAGCACATTCTTTCCACCGGGCCTACAAAAGGAGTCTCAATATGGATATTCTCCCGGTACTGGGGCTGCATAAAGTCATACAGCTTTAAAGCCAAGCCCAGACAAATAGTAACGTTTTGCAGTTCACTAACCCGGTTGCTTAAAGCCACGGATAAATCATGAGGAATACAGGTTCCCCCCGGATACAGAATAATATCATTACTTTTAACTAGTTTAGCTGCTTCCTCAGCAGTAGTTAATTTCCTCTGATATTCATCTTTCCAATCCTTAAGATTCGTTTCTTTTAATGCCACTTTAAAATTCCTCCCCAGCTTAATTATTTTTATCTACTAGGGAGTATTGCATTTTTCATGCCAATTTCTAGTTACCGTCCCGCCTCAAACTAATAGACACTTTCCGAAGAAAGTGTCCGAATATTTGCACATATTTTGGATAATCCTGGTTTAGCTTAAGTTTCGGGTGTACAGAAAATTAAACACTTCATCTGAATATTTGTACAATTCTGTTAATTTATAATATTATATTGCTTTAGCTTACTATATAAGGTGCTGCGGCTAAGGCCTAGTATATTGGCAGCCTCGCTTTTATTGCCATTAGTCTGTTGCAGTACCTTTAAAATAGCTTCTTTTTCCGCTCTTTCTTTCACTTCAGTAAGACTAACCTTATTATTAGTATTTACTATAAGGTTACTGTTAGTAAAGCGCAGTAAGTTTTCAGATTTTATCAACCCGGTTCTGGTATCAATACAAGCCCGTTCCATTACGGAATGAAATTCTCTTACATTACCGGGCCAATGATAGCTCATTAATATTTTAATAGCTTCCGAAGTCATACCTTCGATGGTTGATCCTGATTCACAATTATATTGATTAATAAATGATTCTACCAGGGGAGGTATATCATCTAACCTTTCCCGTAAGGGGGGTATGTAAATGGGAAATACATCTAACCGAAACAGTAAATCTTTACGAAATTTTTCTTTACGGACCAGTTCGGTAAGGGAGAGATTAGTGGCGGAAATTATTCTCACATCAATATTGATAGTAGCAGTGCTGCCTACCCGTTCTATTTCTTGTTCCTGAAGTACCCTTAATAACTTGGCTTGAGACATTAAGGATAAATCCCCGATTTCATCTAAAAAAATGCTGCCTTTATCGGCTAATTCAAATTTGCCTGGTTTACCTTTTTTCCTGGCTCCGGTAAAAGACCCCTCTTCATAGCCAAATAATTCGCTTTCCACCAGATTTTCCGGAATGGAGGCACAGTTAACCTTAATAAAAGGGTAATCACGGCGGGAGCTTTCAAAATGCAGGGCATGAGCAATCAATTCTTTGCCGGTTCCAGTTTCCCCGTAAATAAATACCGGTATATTAGAAGCTGCCACTAGCTTGATTCTTTCTTTCACCTCAAGTATGGCATCACTTACACCAATAATGGAGGCTAAAGTATATTTAACTGATAATATCTTTTTAACTTCTTCTTTATAATATTTTAGCTCGGAAAACATATCGGTAATACGCTTAGCAAAGCCCTGGGCTTCCTCTAAATATCTAAAAATATTAAACCCGGCGGCCCCGATTATTTGACCATTAGCAGTAATAGGTACCCGGGATACAATCTGAGCTTTACCGTTTAATTCCCATAAGTCAGCAATAATAGGCTTCCCCGTCTCTAATACTTCCAACATTTTAGTAGTAGGAAAAATTTCGTCAACCCGCCGGCCTAGTACATTTTCCTTAGCTAAACCGGTTTCTCTGGCATAATAATCGGTAAAAACCCGTATAATTCCTTGTTCATCAATTATTAAGGCTCCATCAAATTCGCTGAAAATAGTTTCTACAATGCGCAGATAATTTTCCGGTAATTCGCTTAGTTTATACATTCTTACCCCCCCTCCCCTCTTTAAAGCATACTACAACCAGCTACTACTTATCAAAATATTTCGTCAATTACTCATTAAAAAAGACTGTCCACTTTAGAACAGTCCCCTGGATAAATTAGATAAATGCTACGGAAACAATACTTACTAAAAATGATAAAATTACTAAGCCTACAATAACATAAACGGCCTTTTTCTGTTTCTTGTTTTGCATGCCTCTATTCATAAAGCCCATTACTATACCACCCTTTCCCTTGTGCCTGTACTAAATCTTTAACTCTTAATTAATGATAAAAAGCTTTTTATTAGATTTATTATACTTCCTTATATTGCAAACAAAAAGTCTGGTAAAAATATACCAGACTTTTGTTTCTATTGGAGCATTTCTTTTACTAATTAATTAATTAATTTCCCATCAGCCCTACCTTTTAGTTTCGGCATAACTGTTTTCATAAGTTTGCCTATATCTTGAGGGCCATTAGCTCCGATTTCTTGCATTGCCTCTTTTATGATTAATCTAATTTGAGCCTCGCTTAGCTGCTCGGGGAGATAATTCTTAAGTACCATTATTTCTTCTTTTAGCTGCTTTACCATTTCGGGCCGGTTAGCTTTCTCATAGTCAGCAATGACATCTTGGCGTTTTTTAAGTTCCCGGCTAATAATCTCGATAATTTCAGCATCTGTTAATTCCCGATGCTTTTCAATTTCAGCCTCTTTTTGGGCGGCTCTGACCATCCTGATGGTAGCCAGTCTAATTTTGCCGGATTCTCTTTGTTTCATGGCCTCTTTCATATCGGTAAAGAGCTTGTCATTTAGTGACAAAGAAATAAGACCTCCTTAGAATTTCTTTTTCTTACGGGCAGCTTCTGATTTCTTCTTTTTTCTAATACTAGGCTTTTCATAGTGGTCATGCTTTCTTATATCTTGCATAACCCCAGCTTTTTGGCAATTACGCTTAAATCTCTTAAGAGCACTATCTAGGGATTCATTCTTTCCAACTTTAACTTCGCTCACGGTTTCCCTCCCCTCATCTAACTAGGCTCATAAACGCCATTCTATTTTACAATTCTTAAAGCAGGGAGTCAAGATTAGCCCGGAGGCCATCCTAAATGTCTACCTCCTAAAAGATGGTAATGTATGTGTAACACCGTCTGTCCGCCTAAATCTCCACAGTTATTAACCAGGCGGTAACCAGGTTCTGCTATATTTAACTCTAGAGCTAATTTATTCGCTACTAATTGAATGTGTCCCATTAATTCCTTATCATCTTCTGTAATATCATTTAAAGAGCTAATATGCTTTTTAGGGATTAGTAATATATGGACAGGAGCGACAGGATTAATATCTTTTATTCCAACTAATAATTCATCTTCCCAAACTATTTCGGCCGGAATTTCTTTAGCGATAATCTTACAAAATAAACAGTCGGTCATCTGTTCACCTCCCTGCATAAATACTGTTACCATTATACCCTTATTTCATGTTATTTTGAAATGCTATATTTGAGTAGTTAATATATGTTTATGTAAATAATCACTTCCTGCTATCATAGACAACATTTGAGCATCACGCAAATACTTTTCGGCCGGATGCCCTACTAAAAATCCGAACCTGCCAATTAGATCAACGGCCGTGGAGGTCACATGCTGGGCTACTTCCGTAGCATACAATTTGGCCATAATTGAAACCCGGGCATAGTTTTCATCAGTATCTATATAATAAGCAGCTCTCATCACCGCTAACCGGGCCGCATCTATTTGCGTTGATAAATCAGCTAAGGTAGATGCAACATAGTAATTATAGGAATTACTATTATTAAATATCTGATTAGCCTTGGCTACTTCTAAGGCTAACTCGTAAGCAGCTTTAGCTATGCCTACTCCTATGGCACCTAATAAGGTCCGGTTACGGTCAAAGGTTTGTAATAAGAGTAAGTAACCGCCGCCTTCTCCTCCCACTCGATTAGATTCAGGAATCTCCACATTATCAAAATTAAGCTTAACCGTATGGCATGACCTCATACCTGCTTTGCGTAAGACCTCAGTTACCTCTATTCCAGGAGCGGTATTAGGTATTAAGTAAAATTGCAGTTTGGATTTTTGTTTAGAAATATTGCTTCTGACTAAAGCCAAAATAAATTTGGCCGCCAAACCATTTACAATATAATCCTTACTCCCGTTTATTATAGCTATATCTTCTTTACGTTTAACCGAACTTGATATTCTGGTAATATCCTCACTGCTTCTTTCCGGCCTTTCCAAATTATAATCAGCCCGAGTTTCATTAATAGCTGAACAAGCTAAGTTAGGATTTGAGGTGGTAAGGTAAGGAAGATATTCTTTTTTTAAGGCGGGGCTTCCTGCTACCAGAATGGGGGTAATGGCATAATTATTAGCCACTACAATAGCGGCCGCCCCCGCACAGCCGGCCGCCAATTCCTCAACTAAGGCGGCATGTATGCGCATGGATAATTCCCGGCCCCCATATTCTCGTGGGACCGCCGGGGCTAATAAATTTCTTCGGGATAATAATTCCGGGATAACCCAGTCCTGAATTTCATCTCCTATAGCATCAAGGTATGTAGCCCTTTGGGCAATTTTAGTAGTGGCTAATTCACGCACTTCATGAATTAAGTCTATTTCTTCTTTAGTCCAGGTAAAAGAATTCATGGGCTTCCACCTTTCTTATCTAATCCCTCTCTATAATTGTGCCGCTATAAGACCTCTATGAAATTGCTCACTTCCATCAAGTATGGAAAGCATTTTAGCATCTCTTAAATACTTTTCTGATTGATGTCCATACAAATAAGCCTTTCCGCCTACTATTTGCATAGCCTTAGTAGTTACCTCCTGAGCTACACTGCTGGAAAGCACTTTAGATTTAGAGGCAGCTTGGGAATATTCTAAATCATTATCTATACACCAGCAAGCTAAATGCACACTTAACCTGGCCGCATTAATTTTGGTAGCCATTTCCACTAATGCATAACTGACTGCACTTTCTTCAAAGCTGGGTTTACCCATAAACATCCGGGTTTTAGAGGCCTCTAAAGCAGTCTCATAAGCTGCTCTGGCTACTCCTAAGCTAACGGCTCCCGTATAAGCTACATTCCTGTCCAGGTTTTGCATAAAAACTAAAAATCCGCTGCCTTTTTTACCAATTAAATATTTCTTAGCTACTTTGACATTATCAAAAATGATTTCATTAGCAATACAACCTCTTAAACCCAAGGTTTTCTGGGTCTTTCCCACCATTAAACCGGGAGTGTCCATGGGCAATGCCACCACTTGCAAGCCTTTTTTATCACCATAAGGAGTAGTAGAGTACATAGTGGTAAAAAACCCGGCTAATTTGGCATTCACCACATAATCCTTATAGCCTTTTAAAATTATATCTTCCTCATCAGCATCTTCTGCATTTAAGGAAGAAGAGTTAATATTCATAGTTTCAGCATGAGCAAATATGTCTAAATTAGGTTTATGTTCAATAACGGCCAGGGCTCCTAACTGTGGGGTTCTATTAGTCAACTGGGGTAAAAACTCTTCCTGCTGTTCTAAAGTCCCGGCGGTCAATATGGGGCTAATAGCATGCAGGTTAGTAGAAACAATAGTTGCCGTACCTGCACAAGCAACTGCTATTTCCTCTAATATCATAGCCGTGGTCAGGCTGCTTAAGCCTCTGCCCCCATATTTTTCAGGTATACTTGGTGCTAATAGATTATGTTCAGCTAACATATTAAGAGCGACAAAATCAAGTCCTCCGCTATCCCTTTTATCATCTTCAGCAGAATTGGGAGTTATTAAATTTTGGGCAAGTTCCCTTACCATCATTACTAATTCTCGATCTTGTTTAGAAATAGTATGTCTAAACATATTAGCCCCCCCTATAATTTTAGCGAGTCTTTTGCCATATAATGTAGTCCATAACCGAGCGTCTTTTTTCCTTAGGTAGGTCATAAAGAGCATTAACAATTTGCAGTAATTCAGGCTCATCGTCTAAAGTCAGATTATTAATTTTAGAACGTTCTGATAAATTATGATTATTGCTGCTGCTTTCTAGAAAGTATTCAATTGGTTTGTCCAACAATTCAGCAATATGCTCGAGTTGGGTCAAATAAATCCTTCTTTTACCTTTTTCGTAATTAGAAAGAGTAGATTGAGCACACCCCATTAGGCTGGCGAGTTGTTCTTGACTTAGGCCCGCCTCCTCTCTTGCCAATTGAAGCTTTCTGCCGATCTCCTTGAATCCCATGGTCTGCCCCTTTCATTAAGCACTAGTATTATTCATCATTTATTAAGACACCTTTAATCATTTTAGTTTCTGCCTCAATTTCTTCCAACAATACCCGGGCAAACTGTCCAACAATATTATTCTTAGATGAAAATTCCACTTCTATATAGTTGTCAGTTAAACCTTTATATCTATCATTACCTATTTTCTGTTCAACTAGCAAGTCCAATTCTAATCCTAAATTGCTAAGGGCAAATAGATGATGTTTTTTGGCGGCTAAAACTAATAATTTTTCACTTCTTAAATTTTTTTCACTTTCATTAGCTACCGGTAAAATTGAGGCAGCTTTAGTTCCCGGCCGCTTAGAATATTTGAAAATGTGCAGATGAGTAAGAGGAAGTCCGGATATTAAATTAATAGTTTCAGTAAAATTTTCTTCGGTTTCAGTAGGAAAACCTGCCATAACATCAGATGCTATAGCTGTACCCGGAATCTCCCCGGCAATTTTCAATAATAACTCTTCATAATAACGAGCCGAGTAACGCCGGTTCATATCTTTTAAGACTTTATCACTGCCACTCTGGAGGGGAATATGAAAATGCCGGCACATTCTTTTTTCATTTTTAACTAACCTAATCAATTTATCACTTACTTCTAAAGGCTCTATAGAGCTTAAGCGTAATCTAAAATTGCTGGCAGTTATTTCCTGGAAAATTATTTCCAAGAGTCCCACCAAATCAATATTATCTAAATCGGTTCCATAAAAACCTGTATGTATACCAGTTAAAACAATTTCTTTATAGCCTAATAATAACAACTGCTTTATCTCGGTTAAGACATCTTCCGGGGCTTTACTTCTTACCGGACCTCTAGCCATAGGTACAATGCAATAGGAGCAAAAGCTTTGGCATCCATCTTGAATTTTTACAAAAGCCCGAGTCCGGTCATGGGGCCTGGAAAAAAGTATCGGTCTTAATTTATCATTTTTAGAAATCGGTTCGGCATATATTTGATTCTGCTTATCAGATATATGGCCTTCAATAATGTCTACTATTTTTTGTTTATCCTTATTGCCCACCACTAAATTAACCCCTTCTATTTTAGCTAATTCCTGGGCATTAACTTGGGCAGTACATCCTATGGCAGCTATAATGGCGTTAGGATTATTACGAGCAGCTCGTCTTATAATGGAGCGGGATTTGCGGTCACTAACATGAGTAACTGTGCAGGTGTTGATTATATATACATCAGCTTCGGCAGCAAAATCTACGATCATATATCCACGGTCCATAAACTCTTCTTTAATATGTTCCGTTTCTATTTGATTTACCTTGCAACCCAAGGTGTGAAAAGCTACTTTAGGCATTAGAAAACTCCTTTATCCCAGATCTCCTGCTTCATATAAAACAATAGCTGCACCAACTAAACCGGCGGTCTCAGTTCTTAATATCCTCTGCCCCATTGTAACTATCAAAATCCCATTATCTCTGGCTTTAGCTACCTCCTGGTCACTAAAGCCTCCTTCCGGGCCTACGATTATAAATATCTCACCTTTAAGATTATTAGCTTGCAAAAAATCTCTTAAGCTTAATTTATTCTCCCCTTCATATAGCATCACCCCAACTTTACCCGTAAGCTCTGGTAAAATTCTCTCCCAGGTAGTTATGGGATATACTTTAGGAATAGTATTGCGCCGGCATTGTTTACAAGCCTCAATGGCTATACTTTGCCATCTTTGTACTTTTTTAATACTTTTTTCGGTATCCAGTTTTACTACGGTATGTTCGGTTAAGATCGGATAAATGCTGCTAACTCCAACTTCCACCGCTTTTTGTACAATAGTATCCATTTTATCCCCTTTGGCTATACCCTGGATCAGAGATAAATGAATTTTAGATTCTTCCGCATTAATAATCTCATTATCTATAATTGCTAAACAGCTATCCTTATCAATTTCGGCTATAGTAACTTCGTATTCGCCGCCCTGGCCGTCAAAAACAATAGCTTTATCACCTACACCTAAACGTAACACTTTCTCTATATGCCTTAACTCATTTTTATCGGTTATATATACCTTCTTGTCCTTAACATTAGAGTGAGGAACAAAAAAGCGGTGCATTTATAACACCCCTTTATAATAATAGTTTTTCTAAATCTAAGCTTTTTTAGCCACTACTCCTACCCAGTCTACATCAGTCAGAACTTTCTCAATAACAAACTGGTGGGCTTCCAGTTGCTTCTGTACTCCCGGCCAGCGGCTATCAACTATTCCGGAGCCAAATAAGTAGCCCCCCCTAGGTAAGACCTTAGCTACTTCAGGAATTAAAAGATTAATAACTTCAGCAGTTATGTTAGCTAATACCATATTAGGCTGATAGTCTTTAAGTTCTTCTACAATATTGCCTTCTTTAATAAATATTTGGTTTTCCAAGCCATTTATCATAACATTTTCATTAGCTACTTTAACGGCTACATCATCAATATCCATGCCCCATACTTGCTTAGCTCCCAGTTTAACCGCAGCAATAGACAAAATGCCTGAACCACATCCGGCATCTACAATCGATTCTCCGCCTTTAATATACTCATCGATAAATTTTAAGCAAAACCGGGTAGAAGCATGAATCCCGGTCCCAAAAGCCATGCCGGGGTCAATTTCTACTACTATTTCATGAGGTTTAGCACTATATTCCTCCCAAGTAGGTTTAATTACTATTCTTTCCCCTACTTTAAAGGTATGGTAATACTTTTTCCAGGATTCTTCCCAATCCTCATCCTTAACTTCGCCAATAAAAACTTTACATTTCACATTAAAGTTTTCTTGCACTTTTTGCAAACACTCATGGAGCTCGTCAAAAACAGCCTTATCCTCTGAAAAGTACGCCTTTACTACCACAAACTCATGTTCCAGAAAATCCGGAGAAAATAATTCGGGGTTATATTGCCCTTTTTTAATGTATTTACGAGCAGCTTGAGGGTCCTCAATAACAACTCCCCCCGAGCCTAAACGGTGAAATATCCCGGCAATAGCTTCCACACATATACCTTCGGTTAACACACTTACTTCTTTCCATATCATGTTCATATACTCCTAACCCATCGCATCTTTAAATTTATCAAAAAGCCCTTTTTTAGATTGTTTATCATCATCTTCATAAAATTGTTCCAGTAGTTCCTTTTGCTTTTTAGTAAGTTTGGTCGGTATTTTTACATCGGCGATTAATTTAAGGTCACCTACCCTATTACCGTGCAAATGGGGCACTCCTTTACCTTTTACGGTCAAAACATCTCCCGGTTGAGTTCCCTCCGGTATATGGACTTTATGGCCGGAACCGCCCAGTAAAGCGATTTCAATTTCGGCTCCTAAAGCAGCCTGCACAAAAGTTATTTCCACATTAGTTATAAGGTTATATCCCTCCCGCTTAAACTTGGCATGGGGTCTAACCACAATGGTGATATAAAGGTCCCCGGCTGGTCCTCCCCGGATGCCCTCTTCGCCTTCACCTTGAATTCTTAGCCGGGAGCCGCTATCAATTCCGGCCGGTATCCGGACATTAATTTTGCGGGCTTTTCTAACTTTCCCGGAGCCTTTACAATTTGAACAAGGCTTTTCCACTACTTTTCCTTCACCCTGACATTTGTTACAAGTTCGGACTGATTCAAACCTGCCAAAAGGAGTGCTTTGCACAGTTCTAACTTGACCGGTGCCATTACAGGTCGGACATTTTTTGACATTACTGCCAGGTTCGGCTCCACTGCCCTTACATTTATCACAATTTTCTATGCGGGTAATTTCAATTTCTTTTTCCAGACCAAATACGGCATCCTCAAAATTAATATCCATGCGGATTTCCCGATCCGCGCCTCTTTGCGGACCAGTTCTTCTCCGGCCGGAAGCAGAACCACCAAAAATTAAATCAAATAAGTCCCCAAAGTTTCCGGCATCTTCAAAACCGCCAAAACCACCAAAGCCTCCGGCATTTTTAGTAGGATCAAAAGCATCATGCCCAAATCTGTCGTAAGTTTCCCGTTTTTGATCATCACTTAAAACCGTATAAGCTTCGCTAATTTCTTTAAACTTTTCTTCGGCATTGGCATCTTCCTTATTAACATCCGGATGATATTTTCTGGCCATTTGACGGTAAGCTTTTTTTATTTCATCTGCAGAAGCGCCCTTATTAACGCCTAACACTTCATAATAGTCTCTTTTTCCGGACATCATCCTCCACCTTCCTAGATAGTGCTAAAAAAACAGGGTAACCCGGAAACAATTGCGCTTCCGGGTCTTATATACCTAATAATACTACATTAATTAAGCTTCTGATAGAGTTTTATTTATTATCATCATCAGGTATATCATAATCAGCATCAAAAACATCGTTATCAGCTTCACTGCCCGGGTTGGCATTTTCATACATTTGGGCGGTAAAGGCATATATCGCCTCGGTCAGAGCTTCAGTTTTACTCTTGATCTCATCTGTATCGGAACCTTCGAGAGCAGTTTTTAACTCTTCTTTAGCTGTTTCTATTTTCCCTTTGGCCTCTTCATCCATTTGTTCGGCATATTCTTTTATCGTTTTGTCAGCTTGATAAACCATACTATCAGCACTATTTCTAATTTCTATTTCTTGTACGCGTTTTTCATCTTCTTCTGCAAAAGCTTCCGCGTCTCTTACCATTTTTTCAATTTCGTCATCACTTAAACCACTGGAGGAAGTTATGGTAATCTTTTGTTCCTTGTTAGTGGCTAAATCTTTAGCGGATACATTAACAATCCCGTTAACATCTATATCAAAAGTAACTTCGATTTGGGGTATGCCCCGGGGAGCAGCCGGAATACCGGCCAGCTGGAATCTGCCCAAGGTAACATTATGTTCCGCCATTTTACGCTCACCTTGTAAAACATGGATATCCACCGAAGTTTGACTATCAGCCGCCGTAGTAAATACCTGACTCTTGGAAGTAGGAATAGTTGAATTTCTATCAATTATTCTGGTAAATACTCCGCCTAAAGTTTCAATTCCTAAAGATAGGGGGGTAACATCCAACAAGACTACATCAGTTACATCTCCCGCTAAAACTCCGGCTTGAATAGCAGCACCTACTGCTACTACTTCATCAGGATTAATGCCCTTAAAAGGTTCTTTACCGGTGAAGCTTTTGATAGCTTCCTGCACAGCAGGTATACGGGTAGAACCGCCTACCAGAATAACCTTGTCAATCTCCGATGCTTTAAGTCCCGAATCTTTTATAGCTTGTTTAAGGGGACCCATGGTCTTTTCCACTAAATCAGCGGTCATTTCATTAAACTTGGCCCGGGATAAGGTCCTTTCCAGATGCAGGGGACCATCTTGGGTAGCAGTTATATAAGGAATATTAATATCAGATGACATTACTCCCGATAATTCATGTTTAGCCTTTTCTGCAGCTTCTTTTAAACGGTGCATAGCCATTTTATCGTTTCTTAAGTCCATACCGTTTTCTTTTTTAAACTCTTCCACCAGCCAGTTTATTATCTTGTCATCAAAGTCATCGCCGCCTAGCCGGTTATTGCCACTGGTAGCTTTAACTTCAAAAACTCCATCACCTATTTCTAAAATGGATACGTCAAAAGTTCCTCCGCCTAAATCAAAAACTAAAATAGTCTGATTATCTTCCCTATCTAATCCATAGGCTAAGGCAGCAGCAGTCGGCTCATTTATAATTCTTAACACTTCCAAGCCCGCAATTTTGCCCGCATCTTTAGTAGCCTGGCGCTGGGCATCAGTAAAATAAGCCGGTACCGTTATTACCGCTTGGGTAACCTTTTGCCCCAGATAGCCTTCCGCATCAGCTTTAAGCTTTTGCAGAATAAAGGCGGAAATCTCTTGGGGAGTATATTTATTATCATCAATACTAACCTTAAAATCGGTACCCATTTTTCTTTTAATCGATAAAACCGTCCGGTCTGGATTAGTTATGGCTTGGCGTCTGGCCACCCGGCCTACTAATCTTTCTTTGGCTTTGGAAAATCCTACTACAGAAGGAGTGGTTCTCTCCCCTTCAGCACTAGGTATAACAACAGGTTCACTACCTTCCATAACCGCTACACAGGAATTAGTAGTACCCAGGTCTATACCTATTACTTTGCTCATTCTTTACACCTCCATAATTTTACAGAAAATTATTTATAAAATTTTAATTACTCACTTTAACTAAACTGGGTCTAACGACCCGGCCATGCATTATATAGCCTTTTTGCAGTTCTTCTATAACGGTATTCTCCGGTTCACTGCTTTCTTCCATCAATAAGGGATGATGAAATTCCGGATCAAAAGGCTGGCCTAAGGCTTCAATCGGTGCCACTCCTTCTGCCGTTACAATTTCTAACAGCTTTTTGTAGATCATTTCCACACCCTTATGCAAAGCTTCAAAATCCTGATTCTCGGTATTATTTAGGGCTCTTTCAAAATCATCCATTATATTTAAGAGCTTCTTTAAAATAGGCAGAGAAGCAAACTTTATGTATTCTTCTCTTTCCCGCAGGTTTCTTTTTCTCATATTTTCCATTTCGGCTAAGGCTCTAAGATAATTGTCCTGGTGCTTTTTCACCATCTCTTCAGCATCAGCCAGCTGGGCTTCTAAATCAGTCAGTGGTTTAACATTTTCTTCAGCCAGCTTTTCTTCCCTATCCATAGGCTCATTATTTTCTTCGGGTATATCTTTGTGCATATCCTTCATGGTTTTTCACCTCTAATCAAGCATTTCAAAATTACTAGATAAATTATCCTCACTTTTCATTCTAATAATAGTGTTTATTCTTAAAATAGCTGCCGCAACCTCACCGGCTGCTTTAATAGCATGAATTTTAACCGGTGCGGCATCAACAATTCCAGCTGCAAAAACATCTACCAGTTGCCCAGTTTCACAATCAATGCCGATAGAAGCAATATTTTCTTTTCTTTGCCGGGCTACTACATCCCCTAATTTTTCTAAAGGATTAAAGCCGGCATTATCTATTATGCAGGAAAATGGTCTAATCAGGGCTTCCTTAACACAATTAACTCCAAATGAGGTCATCCCATCAAGTTCTTTGGCTAATTCCTCCAACTGGGTAGAAACCCATATTTCTATAGCGCCACCCCCAGGTACAATGCCACCGCGTAAAGCTGCTTGCAAGGCCGCAGCCGCATCCTTAGCCATACGCTCTTTTTCATCTACAACTTCTTCAGTAGCAGCCCCAATCATAACTGTAACCCAATTCTCCTCCTTACCACCGTAAATAACGGTCTGCTCTAATTTTTCATCTACTTTTATTTTTTGAGCATGACCTAAAAAAGTTGCAATTACTTCAGGAGTACGGCTTAAGCTATTGCGCTTAATTTTCTTAGCTCCAGTATATTTACACAAACGGTCAATTTCCCGGGCTGATACCCGGTGCAAGCTTATTATTCCGGCTTGGGTAAATAACTCCTCCGCTATATCATCTATAGCTCTATCTATAACTACTACATTAACCCCTAACTCCATTAATTTAATAAGGTTTTCCTGGTAGCGTTTTTTAGCTTGTAAATAATATTGGAAGCCGGCTTCCGTTTTAATGGCATCATGGTGAGTTTCTTCGGGAGCTAAATTATCATCAATTACTAAAATTTTTAAGTTCTCTAATTCAGTCGGCATTTCTTTATTGACCGGTTCTTTATTAAGAATAACCCCTTTAATTACCTCATTATCCGCAAACTCCCGGGCTAATATGGCATCAGCCAACTTATAATCAGGGTCTTGCAATGGTTTTATCCCTATAGCCATAGCTCCATCTACTACTAAACGGGCTAAATCTTCGTGTCCCCTCCCGGCAATAGAGGCCACATTAAATAATAATTCATAATCATTTTCATCTATAGTTTTAGAACTTTGGGCCACTAACTCCATGGCTTTATTAATTCCTAAGTTAATACCGTCAATTACCCGGGTAACCGGTACTCCCTTTAAAACCTGCTGGCAGCCTTCGGCAATTAAAGCTCCCGCTATAATAGTAGCAGTGGTAGTTCCATCCCCTATTTCAGATTGCTGAGCCTTAGCCGTGTTGATTATCATACGGGCAGCCGGATGATTAACTTCCATTAACTTTAAGATAGTAACCCCATCATTGGTAATAACTACATCACCAAAACGGTCAACCATCATAATATCTAAGCCCTTCGGCCCTAAAGTACCTTCCACAGCTTGAGATATAACCCGGGCCGCGTTGGCATTATTTAATAAGGTTTCAAATCTATCATCAGTTTTTTGGTTTACGATGGGATTTTCTGCCATGGTACCTCCTAAAACCTTCGTTTTATAACATCTTCAATGGCTTTGCTAAGTGATTCTACCGTTCCGGCTGCTTTCCAATATTCCATACGTACCGGGCCAATAACCCCTATTCGGCCTATTTGCCCAAAGGTTTTAAAACCGGTTAAAACTATACTCATTTCCTTGATCTCTTCGGCAGCATTTTCAGAGCCGATAGTAATATCTACTTCATTACTTACCGGAGCAGGTATAATATCTTTTAATAATCCATCTTCCTCCAGGATGCTTAAAATACGTTTCAGCTTATCCACATCCTTGAATTCAGGTTCATTTAATATATTCAGGGCCCCGCTTATTATTACTCTTTCATCATTAGTACCGGTAAGCAAATGGTCTATAGCATCAATTACTTTATCAATAACATTACGCCTAAAAGTAAGTTTTTCCCGCAGATAAGATAAATCGGTACGGTTCATTTCTTTAAAATTGCGCTTACTCAAAACTTTATTAAATACTTTGCTTATGTTATATAGTTCATCAGGATTAATAGAACCAGGTATATCAATTTTTCTATGCATAATCAGCCCGGAATTAGTTACTACAATTACTAAAGCCTTTTGGTCTTCAATCGGTATGATTTGTATATTTTTAAACTCGGTCATTTGAACGGCCGGCATTATGATAAAGGAAGTATAGCTGGTAAGCTGAGCCAGGAAATGACCCACCTTTTCCACTACTTCTCCCCAATCATTAATATTTTCCGAAAGTATTTTGCTAAGTAATTCCGATTCTTCTTCATTTAAATTTTCTTTTTCCATCATACAGTCTACAAAATAACGAAATCCCATCTGGGAGGGAATGCGTCCCGAGGATGTATGAGGCTGTTCCAAATAACCCATTTCTTCAAGGTCAGACATTTCATTGCGAACTGTAGCCGCACTGACTTTAAGACCATGCTTTTTAACCATAGCCCTTGAACCTACCGGCTCGGCAGTTTGCACATAGTCTTTAATAATTGATTCTAAAATAGTTTTTTTCCTATCTCCTAGAGTCATGTCATTCACTCCTGTTAGCACTCTCTGTAGTTGAGTGCTAATCGGTATTAAATAAAAAATAGCATCACACTACATCTTTGTCAAGCGGTCAATTCCCAATAAACTGGCATAATACTTGGTTCGAGAGGAAATAACCCTTTTTTGTCAGCTTTAGAAACCCATCTTCAATTTTAAGCAATTTTTTAGCCCTACTATCTTCAATAGGAGTTTTAAACTTAACTAGTAAGTCGGTAGCGTAAGCCTCGTTAAACTGCCTGATATCAATACCTTCCGTAAGTCTTAAACCCAGAATAACCGCATCTTCCACCAGTTGTTTTTCATTCATAACTTCTAATACTTCCTGGCCGGGTTTTTGCCCTTGTTGCAGATAATTAATATAATCTGCCATTTGCGGATTATTTATACACCTCTGATTACCTAGAAAGCTTACCGCCCCAGCCCCTAACCCTAAATATTCCTTAGCCTGCCAGTAAACTAGATTATGCTGACACCTATAACCCAATTTACTAAAATTGGATATTTCATATTGCTTAAATCCCTGCTCATGGAGATAACTAATAGCTTCACTGTACATAGTTTCTTCAATTTCGTCCTCCAGCATCAGAACTTCCTTATTTATAACTTTAGTTCCTAAAGCAGTGTTAGGATCAAGTTGTAACAGGTACATGGATATATGAGTAGGGTTTAATGATATAGCTTTTTCCAGGTTAGATAGCCATTGCTTTACAGTTTGGTTAGGAATCCCGTAAATTAAGTCAATATTATAGTCTTTTAACCCGGCTTTATTTATTAAATCTACCGTTTTATATATTTGCTTAACATCATGAATTCTGCCTAATAACTCCAGTTCCGGGTCCGAGAAGCTTTGGCAGCCTATAGATATGCGGTTAAGTCCGGATTTTATGTAAGTTTTCAGTTTGTTTTCATCCAGGGTAGCCGGGTTAGCTTCCAGGGAAATCTCCAGGTCAGTTCCCAGCCGGAAATTTTTCACCAGAACGTCCATAAGTACAGAAAACTGCCTAGCACTTAAAAGAGATGGGGTACCCCCTCCCAGGTAGACAGTTCTTATTTCTCTATCTTGGAAATTTGGAGCTTTAAGCTCAATTTCCGTTATCAGGCTCTCCACATATTGGTTGATTAAATCAGGAGAGGAAACCGGTATAGAATAAAAGTCACAATAACTGCATCTTTTGAGGCAAAAGGGAAAATGCAGATAAAGACCGATAGTATTTGCCGAAGAAATTTTCACTTAAAGCACCTCTTGATTAATCTTTATCAATATTCAACACACTCATAAAGGCGTCTTTAGGTACTTCTACCTGTCCTATCTGTTTCATCTTTTTCTTACCTTCTTTTTGTTTTTCCAGTAGTTTTTTCTTCCGGGTTATATCCCCGCCGTAACATTTAGCTAATACATCCTTACGCATAGCCTTAACTGATTCGCGGGCTATAATTTTAGTACCTATTCCGGCCTGTATAGCAACTTCATACATTTGCCGGGGAATAATTTTACGCAGTTTTTCCACAATAGCCCGGGCCCTATAGTAAGAACGTTCTTTATGCACTATAAAACTTAAAGCATCAACGACGTCTCCATTTAGCATAATATCCAGCTTAACTAAATCAGATATTTCATAACCGCTTAATTCATAATCTAAGGAAGCATAACCCCGGGTCCGGGATTTCAGATTATCAAAAAAGTCATATAAGATTTCCGACAATGGCAGCTTGTAAGTTAAGACTACCCGCTGGGTAGTAAGATATTCCATAGTTACAAAGTTGCCGCGTTTTTCCTGGCAAAGCTCCATGACCGTTCCCACATAGTCATTAGGCACCATAACCGAGGCCTTCACATAAGGCTCCATAATGGTATTAATTCTTTGCGTATCCGGCCAATGGGTAGGATTTTGCACATATACTTCCGAACCGTCGGTTAATATTATTTTATATACTACACTAGGTGCAGTAGCTAACAAGCTTAAATCATATTCCCTTTCCAGTCTCTCTTTTATAATTTCCAAATGCAAGAGACCTAAAAATCCGCACCTAAAGCCAAATCCCAAAGCATCTGAACTTTCCGGTTCATAAAATAAGGAGGCATCATTTAACTTTAACTTATCTAAGGAATCTCTAAGCCGCTCGAAATCATTATTTTCCAGGGGATATAAGCCGCAGTAAACCATAGGCTTGACCTCTTTATAGCCCGGTACTGGCTTAGTAGCCGGCCTATTAGCCAAAGTTATAGTATCACCGACTTTAGTATCATTTACATTTTTAATTCCGGCCGCTAAATACCCTACCTCTCCGGCTTTAAGAGATTTCACCGGGGTCATAAAAGGGCTTAAAACCCCCAATTCCGCTACTTCAAATTCCTTGGCCGTGGACATCATTTTTATAACATCCTCGTCGGTAATTTCACCCTCAACTACTCTAATATAAGATATAGCCCCTTTATAAGAATCAAAGTAAGAATCAAAAATAAGGGCCTGCAAAGGCGCATTCTCATCACCTTTAGGCGCCGGTACGGTTTTTACTATAGCTTCCAATACCTCATCAATACCTATACCCAGCTTAGCTGAAATAGGAATAATTTCAGTTCGGTCTATACCTAAAACATTCTCCATTTCTTCTTTGACTTGCTCCGGTTCCGCACCAGGTAAATCAATCTTATTAACTACCCCGATAATTTCTAAATCTAAATCCATAGCCATATATACATTAGCTAAGGTTTGGGCTTCAATACCCTGGGAAGCATCAACTACTAATAAAGCCCCTTCACAGGAAGCCAAGCTGCGGGATACTTCATAAGTAAAATCCACATGACCCGGAGTATCAATAAGGTTAAGAATATAATCATAGCCATCCTTAGCCGTATATGTCAGTCTAACCGGCTGTAATTTAATCGTAATACCCTTTTCCTGCTCTAAATCCATTTTATCTAAAAATTGTTCCTTCATTTCCCGCTCAGTTAAAGCACCGGTGGTCTGTAACAAACGGTCCGCCAGTGTAGATTTACCATGATCTATATGAGCTATAATACTGAAATTTCGAATTCTATCCTGCAAAAATAACCCTCCAGCCTAAATTAAAAAGCTAATTCATCCAATAAATTATACATAATATGGGGTCGCAGTTCAAATTTTTAATGTGAAGGGTGAAGTATGGGGGGTAAGGTGTGTAGGTAGGAGGCGGTCTCCGCTTCGCCCCGTTAACATAGGAACGTTTTGAGATTCCCAATTGCCGGATAACGGTAGGCTTCACCTACTAGGCTGGACGCTGAATACGCTGATTATTTATGATTTACGCTGTTTTTTTCTTTTTTAAAACTAAAAGTCAAATCAGCAACCTTAATAGCAATTGCACGGGGCATGTGTTCCTCGGAAAGGATAGTACCCGTAGGATGAAATAGTCAATCTCCATTTTCAAAAAAGGTCAGTGTAAGTCAGCGTTTTTCAGCGTTATCAGCGGTCAAACCTTACAAGGGCGCAGCCCTTGAATAAGACGAATACGAAGCTCTGCTATTTACTTATAATTATATAAAAATAGTACCCGGAAAATGTTCCAGGTTTTATATAAGTGAGCTTCGGCCTTCCCGTAGGCCAGACGGGGATATTGACTGGTAAGTATTATATAGTCAGATAGCTTATCCATAGAATAACTATGGTTTGTCCCTAAAAAACACACCCGGATATCTTGATCTTCCAGATTAAATGCAAATACCGGTCCTCTATTTTCCATGGTTAAGCTGTTAATAGCCTGATTACTAACATTTAACGCGCTTATTACCAGTATTATTACAACTCCTACCGCCACTATTCTTAATAAACTTCTGAGCACTTAATCCACTTCCTTTTTAAGAACTTCCACTAATATATCAGCAAATAACTCCGCTGCATATCCTACTTCAGCCAAAGAATTTCTATCATTACCAAACTCAAGTAATAAGGCTTTGGGGTGAAACTCCTGATTATAGGTTCCCGCTTTAGTCCTAACTGCCTTTATGAGACCCGGGTATAAAATTTCAGCTTCATCGTAAAGTTTTTGAGCAAAGGCTAAGTTTTCTTGCCAATCGGGATGGGGTTTTCTTTCATCAGTTCCTACAATTATTAAAATACGCGCGCTTTTCTTGCCCTTTACTTCTATAGTTTCAGCACTATTACTTCCCGGTATACTATCTCTATGAATATCAAACATAGCTATAATGTTTTGTTTTTCTTTTAAAAACTTTTTTATGGTTTCTTTAGAGTTAGTATAGCTTGCATTATATATAGGATAATCATGTATAGTATCATCAAATTCAGCATTTAAGCCTCTTTTACCAAGCTCCTTGGCTAAATTTTCTGCGACTTTATTAATCAAGCCGTGCTTTCCGTCCACTCTGGCTTCACCGCTATCAGGTATATAACATTCGGCATTGTGAGTACAATATAACATTACTAGCTGTTGACCGAAGTCATGCTTTATATTTACGGCTTCATCCTCCCTTTTTATAGCCGGCAGTTCAATTCTTTCCGGAGGTATATTACTCCCCTGCCTGGATACCCGGGGTTGTTGTTCCAAAGCTTTAATATTAGCAGTTAATAATCCTTCGGGAATAGTATTAAAGTAACTGCTGGCCGCAATAACTTCCGTTTCTTTTCCGGCCATAACTATATTCACATGCTTTAAAAGATTCGTAGCACTATTATTGTCAATTTCTACTAAAGCTAAGGGCTGATAAACTGTGCCTAATTTAAGGTGGGAAAAATGATTAAAAATATCTTTCATATCCATACTGATCCCTAGTACCAGGCTTAAAACAAATATTTGCAGTAAAGCTATAGTTCTTATAAACTTGAATAGATTATATGTATTAATCCTGTCCACCTCCCCAGTATATACCTTTTCTAATTTATGTCTTGGAAGAGATGGGTAGAACTGTTTTAGGCAGAATAATTCATAAGTAACTGCAAAAAGCTAACCTGTTTATTGCAATTTGAAAAACATAGTGATATAGTATTTCTGTTAGCTTTGCAACAATAAGGAGGTGAAAGTGTGGCAAAAAGTAAAACTCCGGCCAAGAGAGCAAGACAGGCTGAAGAAAACCGTTTAAGAAATAAAGCTTATAAAACACGGTTAAAAAGTGCTCAAAATAAATATGAATCTTCATTAAAAGAAAATGATATAGAGGTAGCTCAAGATAATTTGTTACAACTAACCTCCATTATCGATAAGAGTGTTTCTAAGGGTATTCTACATAAGAATACTGCAGCCCGGAAAAAATCAAACCTTACTAAGAAATTACAAACTATAAGCAAATAATAAAAAACCTGTCATTTGACAGGTTTTATTATTTATTACAGATTCTTATGACTAAAGACTCCCTACCTAGCCTTACCCCTTGGTAAAACAGAAAGCTGTTCCCAAAACAAATTATCAAGTTGTATACCATTACCATTAAAGGTAAAATTTTAGTAAATAATACTTTGTTTTAAGGGGGCAGAAATGAAAAAAGTAATAATTGGTATAGGTATATTTATCTTATTATGCCTGCTGGTACCGGTAATAATTAAGGAAACTACAGGGATGATAGCCCTTACTAGAATTTTTATGGAACATCAAGATACTTCTTTTATCGAAGAAATAGATCCGGCCTTAAAAGACGAGATTTTTTCCAAAACGGAACTATTCGTTAAAAACATTTTCGCGGAAGAACTTCAGGCTGAAACCTGGGATATGATCGCTCCCTATAATCAAGAACGATTTGAACCAGATTTATTTTCCGGTCAATATGAAAACTTTTATAAGAAGTATGACTTCTTGGAAGTGACACTTCCTACGGATGAAATCACAAAAAATATAACTAGTGAAAATATAAAACCTATACGATATGTGCTGCCTTTCGAATGTAAGTTATCGTGGTATGACAAGCCAACTAGTGCCACAGGTGAAATCCACTGGACTTTACATGATGACGAACTAAAAATATTTTCATTTAAACTAAGTATTAAAGATCCTAAACACCCGGAAAGGAGTTCAGTCTATAGCATAAAAGAGCCCTCCCCTGAAACAGTAAAAAAATATTTATAATGGTTGATTTTTTGCTGTCTCGTTCCTTTATATATAATAACGATTCGCGAATTAGTTATTTTATATAAGGAGAGAATAATATGGCAAAATTAGTTAATAATGAGGGTTCAAAACGAATAGGGGGTTTAACTATTTACTATGACTACGGAGTATGTGATAACCCTAAAATTGATCTTACTTTTAGTGAAGCAATTGGATTTAACAGTAGTATAGTTTGGGAATACGATTCAAATCTTAATTTTCTGGGATCTCGTAGTTGGTCTAGTTTAAATATTCCACAGACAATAGTTAACAAACTTATTTCCCTAAGAAATATTGCCTTTGAACCAGACTATGGTCCATATGTACTCGAGAATATTGGTTTAAAAAACAAGATTAATTTTGATACATCAATTTCTGGTACCACAGTTAAAATTGATTTTAAGGGCACGGTTAATGGCTGTGCTTTTACTGAACGACGTCCTTCACCATATAGCAATTATGAGTATAAGGAATTGTCTTTTACTAAATCAAATAATATAGATATTTCTTTAATCCAAGTAGCTTTAGCGTTTGCAGCTGCTATTTGTTTAGCCTTCATAATTAAACTTGTACTTTCAGGTGCATTATCTGCTGCAGTTTTAACAGCAGCAGTAGAAGCTTGCTATGCAATAGCATTTTAACAATATAATAGGGTTTACTTTTTAAGTAAACCCTATTTTGCTTTAATTACAGGAACCTTTTTCCAGTTTTTTTGTAAAATAAAAGTATTACGTTTGATTAAATCTTCGAGGTGAAGTTATGTCACAACAAATCTTTAAGAGCAATAGCTTTATAACTCGTTTTATCTCTGAAAATATAGATCTTTACTCACATTGGCTAAAAAATAATAATCCTGATACTTTAAAAGTTTTACAAAAAAGATTTAATAAAGAAATGTTTATAGCTCGTTTTTATAGTTACGCCTATAAATCTATCAAATTGAAAGCTATTGATTATAAAAAAAGACAAACACTAATTTCAAAAAGAGAAGAATTATCTTTTAATCTATCTAAACCAAATTTTTCAGAAGAAAATATTTATTACATTGCCACTCCAGAAGATATACTAGAGAAAATTAGGTCAAGTACTAGCTCTCTAGAAGAATCATTAGAGAACCCAGATTTAAAGAAAGCTTTCACTTCTCTAACAAAACAACAACAACTTATATTAGAAAAATATATACTTGAAGATAAAAGCGAAAAAACAATAGCCAAAGAGCTTAATATCTCTGTACAAGCAGTAAACAAAAGTAAATTAAGATCTCTTGAAAAATTAAAAAAGAAAATAGCAAACACATATGAATAGATAGTGGCAAGTATCTATTATCTAATACAGCATTTCCTACTATACTGCATTTCTATTAATAGAACTAAATTCCTTAAACAATTAATATTTTTAGGAATTATTTTAAATCTAAGGAGGCTCATATATAATGA
>JAEWZB010000047.1 GCA_023395515.1 Bacillota bacterium | reverse complement strand
TGTATAAATATGTAGGAGCCTTTGGACGTAGTATGGTAGAAACACCCCGCGAAGATGAAGAGTCGAAAGGGGGCGAGCCCAAGGATGGGCGAGAGGGCCACTGAGCACGGATGCGCATTTGGCCCGGTACCCCTTTCGGCTCAAAGCTGAGCGGATGGTGTTTCCCATGCGAAGTCTAGCGACGGAATATTTATACATTCAACTAACGAATTATACCTTTTCGCAGTGTAATCAAACTTTAGATGTCTACTAAAAGGGGAGCATAGCAGACTTCCGGCAGCCTTGAGGCTGTCTTTTTTTATTTGAGGCTGAAAGTGTGGTAAAAATATGGTGCGGGAGTCCATGATATTTAAGATATTGGGCCTAATAAATGCATGTCCGAAAACGGCGAGAAATTTTAAAAAATGCTGATATACTAAAAGTAAGACTGCAATTAGGTTAAAAAACCCGTGGTATATATGATGAAAGAGGAGGGGATGATGGTTGCAAAAGCTGCCGCCGATGGAAAAAATATATGAAGCATATAGTGCCATAGCGGATGGGCGTGTTACCCTCGAGGCAGAACATGCAGTAATTTTATCCTCCAATAAGGCCAAAGAATACATGGTTTCCTGGAATGAAGCGGTATATGCCGCCAATGACAATGGGACATATTGGCAAGGTTATCCAGGCTACCCCATTATCGCTGTACTCATGCTGCAAGGTAAGCTGCCTTGGGATGAACGTATTGCGGAACTTTTTTCCGGTATTAACTGGATCCAATTAAATAAAGCTGCTAAAGGTGATTATGCGAAAGCAGTTGATACCGTATTTCAGCAACTTGATTGTGATGATGATACCCGAAAAAGAGCACGGGAAGAAGTAGAGCAGGTGTATGAGTCATTAAAAAACTTGGATATTGATATCAGGCGTGGGTCTGCACGCCGGGGTAAACATATTGATGCCAATAGGAGTGACAAGACATGATTATCAACATCAGTGGGCGAACCGACATCGTCCATCACTATTCAGACTGGCTTTTCAAACGATTTGAGGAAGGTTATGCCCTTTCGCGAAACTCTCTGTTCCCCAACCAGGTCAGACGCTATGAGCTGGTACCGGACAAAATTGACTGTATCATCTTCGGCTCCAAAAATTACGCGCCGGTTCTGGGCCGGATTCAAGAGATTACGTCCAGATTCAGTACTTACTTTTACTACACCATCACCGCCTATGGCCGGGATATTGAGCCGGGGGTGCCTGGTATAGACGAGAGCATAACTACTCTGCTGAAGCTTTCTAAAATCGTGGGAGCCAGGCGTGTGGCGTGGCGTTATGACCCGGTGCTCTTGACCAAGGATTACACCACAGCGCGGCATCTTGAAACTTTCGAGTATATGGCCGGCCGTTTGTCCGGGCATATTGACCGCTGCATATTCAGTTTTGTGGAGATGTACAAAAAGCATGAAACTAATTTACCGGAACTGATACCTTTAAAAGCCGAGGACATGGAGGAGATAAGCCGGGGACTGGGGGCCATTGCAGCCCAATACAATATTCCCATCCAGACCTGCGGCCCCGAGGAGAATTATGCTCGATATGGAATTGAAACTTCCGGGTGTGTTACACTGGATATATTGGGGCGGGCCAATGATCTGCAATTTCGCGACCTAAAACACAGAGGTTTTCGCCAGGGCTGCCATTGTATCGAAAGCCGGGACATAGGGGCCCTCAATAGCTGTCCCAATGGCTGCAAATACTGTTATGCCAATAAGAATGCCATAATTCCCCGGGAAAACTATAAACTTCATGATCCCAATTCCCCCTTGCTGTTAGGGCATCTAAAGCCCACCGACAATCTGCAGCCGGGGATGCAAAAAACTTTCCTGAAGATAAGCAAATCACACTTAAAAAAGGAAGAATGAGATGCATAAAGATATTAAACAGCAACTGGCAGCACTGGCGGAAGAAGAATATCGTATATTTTCCTCGGGTCTGCTGCCTAATACCGACAATGTATTGGGGGTGCGCCTGCCGCTCCTGCGTAAAATAGCCAGCCAGATTGCCGCAGAAAACTGGCGGGAATATTTGCAAACAGCGCCAAACGACTCTTTTGAAGAAATTATGCTGCAGGGCATGGTAATAGGCTGTATTAAGTGTCCGGTGGAAGAGCGGCTTCATCATATACAAAATTTTGTTCCTAAGATTGACAATTGGTCGGTGTGTGACAGCTTTTGCGCGGGTCTTAAATTTACCAAAGAGCATGAGGAAGAGGTCTGGAATTTTCTCCAGCCCTATTTTGATTCAGAACAGGAATTTGCTATCCGCTTCGCAGTGGTTATGCTGCTCATGTATTATATTCAGGAAACCCATGTGGGCAAGGTATTGAATATTTTGGATTCTGTGCGGCATGATGGTTATTATGTTAAAATGGCAGTAGCGTGGGCAATTTCCATTTGTTATGTTCAGTTTCCGGAGCCAACCATGATTTATCTAAAAAACAACCGGTTAGATGATTTTACCTATAACAAAGCCCTGCAAAAAATCACGGAATCCCTGAAAGTGGACAAAGAAACGAAAAAACAGATCCGGGCCATGAAGCGGAAGTTATAAATCTACCCAAACAACAAGGGAAATTTCACGAAACACTAAATAAGAATAGAGATAGGGTGAACTTTTTGAAAGTTACAAAACATATCTGTTCTCGAAACTGTTTCGACTCATGTGGAATACAAGCTTACACGGATGAAAGCGGCCGACTGCTTAAAGTGGCGGGAGACCCTGATCATCCTTATACCCGCGGCAAGATTTGCAGTAAAGGGTATGCTTATTACGATTATATATATCATTCCCGGCGACTTCATTATCCCATGATTCAGTCCCCCCGCTTTTCCGGGAATTGGCAGCGCATTTCCTGGGATGATGCCTTGCAAATTGTAGCTCAAAAAACTATAGATATTCAGAAAAATTACGGCTCCCTTCTCCCACTTGCCTACCTGAAAGGATCGGGTAATTATGGAATTCTGGCCGAGGCCATGGAAGGGTTATTTTCATCATTAGGCCCCTTTACTAAGGTGGGCGGTTCCCTATGTCTGGCTGCGGGCCTTGATGCGCAACTACTGGATTTTGGCGGGGTTAAATACCGGAAAGTAGAAGAAATGGCCGAGGCCGGACTACTTTTGCTATGGGGGGTAAATCCTGCTGCCACTGCCATTCATCAAATCGAGACTATCCAAAAAGTGCGCCACAATGGCGGCAAAGTTATATTAATCGATATTTTGCCAACCACCACATCTCATCTGGTAGACGAATTTATTCAAGTCAAACCGGGCAGTGACGGAGCATTAGCCTTAGCTGTTTTACGCAAGCTGGTTGTCAGTGAAGGGTATGACCATGAGTTTGTTACTAATCATGCCCAGGGCTGGGACAAATTCAGGGAATGGATGTTGCATACGAATCCTGAAAATCTGGCTAAAGTGTGCGGGGTAGATCAAGAAATAATCGACAGACTGGCCAATGATATCAGCAGAATAAAACCGGCGTCATTCTGGCCGGGCATGGGATTGCAGCGTTATAAAAACGGGGGCCAGAACATGAGGGCTATAAATGCCCTGGCGGCAGCGAGCGGAAATTTTAACACCAAGGGTGGAGGCATATACTATCCTAATATAGACTTTTTTAAACGCTTGAATTACCGGATATTCAGTGAAACGATCAACTTGGAAAACCAAGAAATTCAGTTTATTCGTAATAACCGTTTGGCCGGTTTGAACGCTCTGGGCAGAGACTTGGCCCAACTGGATGATCCTCCGGTTAAAATGCTTTGGGTGACCTGCAGTAATTATTTAAGCAGAGGCCCTGATCCTAAAACTATGCGTGATTTGCTGTGCAACCTGGATCTGGTTGTAACTGTTGACCATTTCATGACTGATACGGCTCGGGCCAGTGATTTAGTATTACCGGCAACTACCAATATGGAAGCACCGGACCTGGTGGTAGGCTACTGGCATAACTGGATGGGTGTTAACCAACAAGCTATTGAGCCCCTGGGCGAATGTCGTTCAGAGCTGGATATAGCTTGCTCTTTAAGTAAAATACTCAATGAATTAAGCCCTGGTATTACAAGTTTCCCCACCGATTTAACCGCAGATATGTGGCTTAGCCATAATATTGCCGCCTGGCTAAAAAATAATTATGATGATAAATCTTATCAAGAGCTTTACAATGAGCCCTTCAAACTAACTGGGGAGCCAGCTATGGCTAGTGCCAGTGTTCAGACATTTACGAACCACAAAACTGACCAGAAGTACAGATTTCTTTCCCAAGAGGCAGTAAAACAAGGCTGCCCGGAGCTTCCGGAGCTGATTACTCCGATACAACCGCCTACCGTATATCCTTTTCGCTTTTTATGTTTGCGCAAACCGGAAAACCTTAACAGCCAATTTTCTAATTTAGAATGGATATCTGAAGATAAACATGTTGAAGAAGCCTGGTTAAGTCAAGAGCTGGCTCAGGCTAACGGCATTTCCATGGGAGATGAAATTATCATTTACAATGAACAAGGAGAAATATATTTACTGGCCAAAATCGATCCGAGGTTACAGGATAAAATCATTATCAGTTATTCGTGGCAGGACCTGCGGGGGATAGCAGTAAATGTTTTAACCGGTGTACAGGATACGGATATGGGCGTTGAACTGACGGGTTTTCCCGGAGTAGCCTATCATGATACTTTTGTAAATATAAAGAGTAGTCGCGGAGGGAGATGATCACACTGTCTCAGCAGCGCTTTATTTTGAAACCAAATCTGTGTATAGGGTGCCGGGCTTGTGAAATGGCCTGCCGTAATGAATTTGCTGCCCATAAAGGAGAACGGTGGCGTTGGGTGAAAACGGTGGAAGACGAAGATGAGAAATTCATCTATTATTTATCCCTTAGCTGCAATCATTGTGAAAATCCAGAATGCTTTAGAGTATGTACGGAACGGACTTATCGTAAAAGACGCGATGGTATAGTAGTGCATTGTCCGGAACGTTGCAGTGGCTGCGGAGATTGTGTCAATGCCTGCCCCTTTCAGGCGCCCCGATATTCCAAGATTAGCGGCAAAGTGGATAAATGTAATATGTGTGTGCATCGCATAGATAAAGGGCTTCCTCCGGCGTGTATTGAGGTTTGCCCCACTGGAGCGCTTACTCTTTATCACGACGGCTATGATGCACCCCGGGATAGTGTGCGTTCCTTAACCGGCTTCAACAGAATTGTTCTGACCAAGCCTTCCACCAGATTTATTTTTAAAGTTGGGAGTGATGATAATGGGTCTGCTTGAATTTTACAAGGATATCGTCGCTGTGCAAACTGAGTTAGGGGGATTGGCCGGACTGGCCCGGGTTTTGACCGCCAAAATTCAAAAACCGGTGATAATAACCGATGTAAAAGGGTTTGTGCACACCTTGCATTGCCCGCCGGAGCTAAGTATAAATGCTCAAGAACACATATCATTACCCAGCATTATGGCCAATAATAGAAATGCACCTTCCATGGGCATCATTGTTTTAGGTGGGACCAAGGAAGCTGTAGCCTGTTGGCCTATCGGCAACCAAAAGATTCAGGGCTATTTACTGGTACTGGCTGATCAAGCCGAGATTACACCGGATTTGTCCCAGGCTGCCGAACTAGTGAGCCTGGCCATACTGGTGGAGTTGACCCAACAACAGGAAATGATAAAGAGGGAACATAAATATAAGGATGAATTTATTAGAGATTTGTTGTTTGGAAATTTCGACAACATGAATGAAATTCAAAAAATCGGTAAACTATGGGATTACAATTTTGCCTTACCCTATGCGGTGCTGGTATTGGAACCTAGGCACGGGAGCAATACCCAAGAAGGGGATATGCTTAACTTGCGGGATCAATTAGAAAAAGCAATAGCTGCCGCTATTGCCGGCTCTATCGTAGGAGTGTTGGGTGATGTTCTGGTAGCTTTAATACCATGTAAGGATCACGAGCTGCCTTCCTGGAAAAACCATGTCCGCAAAGCCTACAAAACTCTGGTTCCGTTATTTGCCGACCATGCTTTTTATACTGGTGTCGGCAAACTAAATGGCAAAGCCGATAAGCTATATAGGGGTTACCAACAGGCAAAAGTAGCCTTGGAGTTGGGGAAAATGGTTCACAGCACCTATCAGCCGGTCTTTTTTGATGAACTGGGCGCGATCCGTTTATTTTATAATCTAAACGAACGGGATTTGAACGAATTTTTCCAAGAAGTCTTGGGGCCCTTGGAAAAACATGACCGGGAAAATAACGGTCAACTGCTGCTGACCCTTTGGCATTATTTGTCCGCTAACTGTGAATCGTCTATTATCACAGAAAAGTTATTTATTCACAGAAATACCCTCAGGTACCGGCTGCAAAAAATTGAGAAATTATTAGATGTCAGCCTGGGAGATGAAGAAAAAAAGTTTAATATTCATGCCGCCCTTAAGGTAGCTGCTATTCTCGGTAAAGTAAATTATACTAACTGAACGCCAATGTTTTGTGCGCGATGAACAATAGAACCTGATTTTTAATTTATAATTTAAAATTTAAATTTTTATAGGAAATGATTGTGTATTGATGCACAATCATTTCTTATTTTATTCAGTTTTCTGAACGAAGGGCAAAACGGACCCGGATTAGAAATACAGCGTAAAGAGTAAAAAAGGAGGTCAGATTAAATATGGACATTACGAGACGAACATTTATTAAAGCAAGTGGAGGAACTGTTGCATTAGGTCTTATCGGTATGCAGCCAACCCTTAACTGGATTCGTCCCGCGTCTGCCGAAAAGGATTTGCCAGAGAAAGTGGCCTACACTTTTCACCCGCCTAACTGTGGAGGACGGTGCTCACATAAATGCACGGTTCGAGACGGTAAGCTGGTGAAAATAGAAGCCAATGAGTGGCCTGACGAAACTTTTACTAAAATCTGTCAAAGAGGGATTAGCGAAGTAGAACGGGTATACAGCCCGGATCGCTTAAAGACACCGTTAAAACGGGTGGGCGAAAGAGGCGAAGGCAAATTCGTGGCAATTTCCTGGGAGGAAGCCTTATCTACCATAGTTGAAAATATGAAAGGGTCCATAGACAAATATGGAGCTAATTCAATTTTGTTTTTTTGCAGCACGGGAATACCATATACAATGCCCCTGCTTCCGAAGCTGCTGGGAGCTCAGTATCCCACTTACCCTTATCATTTTGGCTATGATGTAGGTACCTCTAATGGACAATATGCAGTTATAGGTGCGCCAGGCGGGGGAAGCGGCTTACTGGCGGCAGGCATCAATACCAATGAAATTACCGACAATGTTAATTCCAATATGGTTATTTTGTGGGGAAATAACTTACTTGAAACCTCTTTGCCGGATGCCGCCACCTTTTTTGATATCAAAGAAAAAGGGGTAAAAATCGTTTATATAGATCCGGTATACACAACTACGGCCGCCAAATCCCACCAATGGATACCCATTAAGGCCGGTACTGATAATGCCATGTTAATGAGCATGGTACATTTGGTCTTAGCTAACCAATGGTATGATGCAGAATATGCGAAAAATTATACTACCGCGCCATTTTTAATTAGAGAAGATGACCAAACTATTCTACGGGATGAACAGACCCAGAAGTATCTGGTATGGGATAAAAATTCCAATTCAGTAAAACCTTGCGATGCTCCGGGAATTGATCCCGAATTAGAAGGTGAGTTTACCGTTAATGGGATTAATGTAAAAACGGTTTTAACCGGGTTTAGGGAACACACGAAAGATAATACCCCGGCCTGGGCTTCAAAAATTACTGATGTACCGGAACAGGTCATTTATGATTTAACCAAGGAATATGCCC